>CAIZKA010000428.1 GCA_903933395.1 uncultured beta proteobacterium
CTGGCGACACTGCGGCGCTATCGACTCGCCTGGCTGGGCAGGGATTCGATTGCCGGCTTTTCAGCCTGCATCGTTTCCATCCCCTCGGTAATCGCCTATGCCGAACTGGTGCATCTGCCGCCGATTACCGGGCTCTACGCGGCACTGGCTGCGGCCATCGGCTATGCCCTGTTTTCGAGTTCGCGGCATGTCATCGCGGGGCCGGATGCCGCGATTGGTCTGCTGGCCGGCTCTGCGATCCTTCCGCTGTCGGGCGGCGATCCGGCACGCATCGTGGTTCTGGCAGCGATTCTGAGCATACTGTCCGGTGTCGTGTTGTTGCTCGCGGCGCGCCTGAGGCTGGGCGTCATCGCCGATCTGCTGTCACGCCCGGTGCTGATCGGCTACCTGAACGGCGCGTCCCTGGTTCTGATCGCCACGCAGTTGGGCAAGATGTTCGGCATCAAGACCGAAGGCGAGGAGTTCTTCCAGGTTGTTTTCACAGTCTTCGGCAATCTGCCTCAGACCCAGGTGCCGACCTTCGTGCTCGGCGTGCTGCTGGTCGGGCTTCTGGTCGGACTGGCGCTCTGGCTGCCGCGCATGCCGGGGGCACTGGCAGTCTGCGCGGTGGCGATAGCCGCGACCTTCGCCTTCGACCTCGGCAGCCAGGGTATTTCGCTGGTCGGCGAAGTTCCTTCAGGCGTGCCGCGCCTGAGCATTCCCGCGTTCAGCTGGGCCGACGTTGCGGCACTCGCGCCGGCAGCAGTGGCGATCGCCTTCCTGGCGTTTTCGGACGGCATTCTCCTGGCGCAGACCTTTGCCGAAAAGAACGGCTACGAGGTAAGCCCGAATCGCGAGCTGGTCGCATTGGGGTCGGCGAACATACTGGCCGGTGTCTGGCAGGGGTTTCCGGTCTCTGCCAGCCAGTCGCGCACCTCGATCGTCGATTCGGCCGGTGGCCTGACTCAAGTGGCACAGCTGATACTGGCCCTGGGACTGCTGGCTTTCCTGTTTTTCCTGACGGGTCTGATCGCGTTGCTGCCGAAGGTAGCCCTGGGCGCGATCCTGATCGTTACCGCCGTCGGCATGCTGGAAGTTGCTTCCCTGAAACGCCTCTACAGGATCGACCGCGTCGAATTCGGCATTGCTGCGGGGGTGACCCTGGTGATCCTGATTGCCGGTGTGGTACCGGGGATCATTCTCGGCTTGCTGCTGTCGCTGACCATGGTGCTGGTCGATATTTCGCGTCCGCATGATGCGGTCCTGCGCATTCGCCACAGCGATTCCAAGTTCCACGACTGTCGCGAAGATGAAGAAGAAACCGATACGATTCCGGGCCTGCTGGTTTACCGCCTCTACGCACCGCTCATTTTTGCCAACGTGCGCTACGTGATGACCCGGATCCGCACGCTGGTCGCCGCGGCGGATCCGCCCGTCAAGTGGTTGGTCATCGACGCCCAGGCGATCTTCGACATGGACGTGACGGCAGCGCAGCGTTTTGCGGAACTCGACCGTGAACTTTCCGAAAACGGGATTGAGCTGAAGATTGCCGACGCGCCGCGACCATTCCTCGAGGAACTCGCGAGAGTGGGCCTGTCGGAGGAAATGGGCCGCCGGGATTTCTTTGTTTCGGTCAAGAAAGCGGCCGAGGCCTTCCGGCAACAGTTCCCTTCCTTGACGTCGCCGTCCGGGTCAATCGGGCCCGGCGCGTGATCGCGGACAGGGCTTATGTTGCCGGACGCCCCAGGCTGTCGCCGAAGCGTGCGCGCAAGCGCTTGACGGTCTCCTCCATGATGCGGATCGTGTCTTCCTGGCCGAATTTGACCACGGCCATGTCGCGCATCTGGTAGTGCAACATCAGCAGTGCCCGGAGCTTGTCGAAGGCTTTGGGGTTCTCGGTACCGCAGACCAGCTTGTCATCCTTCAGCACGCGCTCGATCACTCCCGGGTCGAGTATCGGTATCTGGCACATGATTGCCATCTCCCCGATCTGGCGGTCCAGTTCTTCAAAATCCTTGGCCCACCGCTGCTGGCCATAGTCAAGTTTTTCGTCGCTCATGACAGGTTTCCTCAGGTGATTTGGATGTTTCCGGTACGATTCCGAAAAGTATACCCCTTGAGCGATGACGACGGCCGGCCGGACGATAGTCATATCGATTTTCCGGCGCTGGTTTGTGCTCTCGCACGGAGACCCCGCATTCAGCGAAGGATGAAGAACCAGTGACGCCCGTTTCAGCGGACGATAATCCACCGCAGCAGCGCCACCGCTCGCCCTCTCCGCGCACCCTGGTGCTGTTCAATTACGACTGGGACCAACTCGGTTTCGGACGCTGGGCCGGCGAGTTCCCGAGCGACCACGCCGGCTTCGACCTGTTCAGTTTTCCCAGCAATGCGCGCCTGCCCGGCTTCGACCTGACGCGCTTCGTGGACCGCCTCGTCCGCCGCGCACCGCGCACCGGCTGGCAGGCGGTGACCTCAAACCACGAACAGTTCGGCGCGCTGGCGGCGGCAATGCTTGCCGAACGCATGGGCTGGCCGGGTACGCCGGTGAATGCGGTGCTGGCCTGCCAACACAAGCTGCATGCGCGACGCATCCTAGAGGCGGTGGCGCCCGAGGCCAACACCGGCTTCGAACTGATGGCCTCGAACTATGGCGAACCGGTACCGGATGACATCGACTATCCGGTGTTCGTCAAGCCGGTGAAGGCGGCGTTTTCGGTGCTGGCACGCAAGGTAGGCAGCCGCGACGAACTGGCGGCGCTGGCGCGCTTCGGTGCCTGGGAACTGTGGGTTATCCGGCACCTCGTCGAACCCTTCGAGCGCATCGTCCAGGCGCGCCTGCCCGAAGCCGGCAGTGCCCACCGCATGCTGCTGGAGACGCCCGTCACGGCACGCCAGTACAACCTTGACGGCTATGTTTTCGGCGGCGAGTTGCGCGAACTGGGTATCGTCGAAGCGGTGATGTACCCGGGTACGCAGTGCTTCATGCGCTTTGTCCTTCCATGTTCCCTGCCGTCCAGCCCGCGCGCCCGGGCCGCGGACGTTGCGCGGCGCTTTCTCGCCGCCGCCGGCTTCACGCACGGCCTGTTCAACATGGAGTTCTTTTACGATTCTGTGACCGACAGGATCACCGTCATCGAATTCAATCCGCGCATGGCCTCGCAATTTTCCGATCTCTATTTGCGCGTCGATGGCATCGACCTGCATCGCGTCGCGCTGGAACTCGCCCACGGTCGCGACCCGGCGCTGCTGCCGCGCGCAGAGGCCACCGCCGGCGTGGCGGCGAGTTTCGTCTATCGCAGCTTCGATCCCGCCGCGCGCCCGCCGCTGCCCTCGACGGCGCAGAAGGAGGAACTGGCGCGCCAGTTCCCGGACGCAATGCTGTTCTGCTTTCCCAAGAGCGCCGGGCAGATCACCCGCGATTTCAAGTGGCTGACCAGTTATCGCTACGGCATCCTGCACCTGGGCGGGCGCGACCCGGCCGACCTCGCCGTTCGCTGCGCGGCCGCCAGCAAGCTGCTCGGCTGGCCATCGCCATGCACGCAGCACGATGCGGACAGCCTCGTGGTCTCGCCGCATGCCACGCCCGCGCTTTCCCTGGAAAGCCCCCGCTGAGCAGCCACCCGTCCAAGGCCCTGCTGCTTGCCCTTGATTTCGTGGGCGCCATGGGCGACGACAGGCGGTGAACACACCGCGCCTGATCCGCATCGCCGTCCCGCCAGCGCCGACTTTTCCCGCTCCGACAATCACAAAATCGTTGCGATGACTTGACCGGAGGCAATACGGTCGCAGATACTTCAGGCAAAG
>CAIZKA010000429.1 GCA_903933395.1 uncultured beta proteobacterium
AGCGCGCATTTCATCCACGGTGTCCTTGATCGTGCCCATCACCGAGCCCATGGCGATGACCACGGTTTCGGCATCCTCTGTGCAGTAGGTGCGGATCAGGCCACCGCTCTCGCGGCCGAAGACGGACTTGAATTCCTGCGCCAGTTGCGGGATGAGTTCCAGCGCCTGCATCTGCTTGGCATGAGCGAGATAGCGTACCTCCATGAAGGCTTCCGGACCGACCATGGCGCCGATCGACACGGGCTCTGCCGGGTCAAGCACCTGGCGCGGCTCGTAGGGCGGCAGGAAGGCATCGACCTGTTCCTGGGTCGGGATATCGACGCGCTCGTAGGCGTGAGTCAGGATGAAGCCGTCCATGCACACCATGACCGGCAGCGAGAGTTCCTCGGCCAGCTTGAAGGCCTGGATGTGCAGGTCGAGCGCTTCCTGGTTGGTTTCGGCGAAGAGCTGGATCCAGCCGCAGTCGCGCTGCGAGAGCGAATCGGAATGGTCGTTCCAGATGTTGATCGGCGCGCCGATGGCGCGGTTGGCCACCGTCATCACGATAGGCTGGCCGAGGCCCGAGGCGTTGTACACCGCCTCGACCATGAATAGCAGGCCCTGCGAGGCGGTTGCCGTGTAGGTGCGCGCGCCGGCGGCCGAGGAACCGATGGCCACCGACATGGCGGCGAATTCGGATTCGACGTTGATGAATTCGCAGTCCTTCACCTCGCCGGCCTTTACCATTTCGCCGAGGCCTTCGACGATGTGGGTCTGCGGCGAAATCGGGTAGGCGCAAATCACTTCGGGCCGGCACAGGGCGACGGCCTCGGCGACGGCGTGGGAACCTTCACACTGCTTAAGCATGGGCAGCCTCCTGACGGCGCGCCTCGTCCATCTCGGCGCGAACGATGTCGTAGGCCTCGGTGGCGCCGGCGATGTTGCCTGCCGCCACCTTGCCAGAGAATTTGTCGTTGATGGCCATCACCACCGATTCGAGCTTGATCACGCCCGACACCGCGGCAAAGCCGCCGAGCAGCGGCACGTTGGGCATCGGCCGGCCGACATGCTTGCGGCTCAGGTCGGTGGCGGCGACGGTGCAGAGCCGGTCGTGCGGCCAGTCGCGCAGGAAGTCGCCGAGGCCGAGTTGCTCGAAAGTCTTGTTGGTGTTGATCAGGATGTAGCCGCCCTTCTTGAGGCCGGCGAAGACATCGACCTGGTGCAGCAGGGTCGGGTCCTGGATGATCAGCGCGTCGGGCTCCATGATCGGCTCGCGCAGGCGGATCTCCTTGTCGGCGATGCGGCAGAAGGCCACTACCGGCGCGCCGGTGCGCTCGGAACCGAAACTCGGAAAAGCCTGCGCGTGGCGTCCTTCCTGGAAAGCCGCAATCGACAGCATTTCCGCCGCCGTCACCACGCCCTGACCGCCGCGGCCATGTATTCGAACCTGGAACATGATTCCCCCTTGGTTTTTTGCCAGCCCTGAGACTTTACCCCCTGGCGCGCCGAATGGGAATCAGGGAAATCCGCAATGTGACAGCCCGCCCCGCGCCTGACCGGTAGAATCACGCTTTTACGCGCATCCAGGCCATCCAATGAAGCACATTACCGACGACGTCCGCATCCGCGAGATCAAGGAACTCTCGCCCCCCGGGCACATCCTGCGCGAATTTCCGACCACCGACGCGGCGGCCGAGACCACCTATCAGGCGCGCCAGGCCCTGCATCGTGTGCTGCACGGCGCCGACGACCGGCTGGTGGCGGTGGTCGGACCCTGCTCGATCCACGACTACGACGCCGCGATGGAGTACGCGCGCAAGCTGCGGGCCGAGGCGGAGCGCTTTGGCGACGACCTGCTGATCCTGATGCGGGTGTATTTCGAGAAGCCGCGCACCACGGTGGGCTGGAAGGGCCTGATCAACGATCCGCGCATGGACGGCAGCTTCCGCATCAACGACGGCCTGCGCCTGGCGCGGAAGCTCCTCTGGGAACTGGGCGAGCTCGGCCTGCCGGCGGCGACGGAGTTTCTCGACACCATCACGCCGCAATACACGGCCGACCTGATCAGCTGGGGCGCCATCGGCGCGCGCACCACGGAGTCGCAGGTGCATCGCGAACTGGCCTCGGGTCTGTCCTGCCCGGTCGGGTTCAAGAACGGCACCGACGGCAACCTGCGCATCGCGGTGGATGCCATCAAGGCGGCGGCCAGCCCGCACCATTTCCTCTCGGTGACCAAGGCCGGCCATTCGGCCATCGTTTCGACCAACGGCAACGAGGACTGCCATGTCATCCTGCGCGGCGGCAAGGCGCCGAACTACGATGCCGCGGCGGTGGAAGCGGCCTGTGCCGAACTGGGCAAGGCCGGACTGGCGGCGCGCGTCATGATCGATTTTTCGCACGCCAACAGCAGCAAGCAGTTCAAGCGCCAGATCGATGTGGCGAAGGATGTCGCGACGCAGATGGCCGCGGGCGAAGAGCGCATTTTCGGCGTCATGATCGAGTCCCACCTCAAGGAAGGCCGGCAGGACCTGACCCCCGGCAAGCCGCTCGACTACGGCGTATCCGTCACCGATGCCTGTCTCGGCTGGGACGACACGCTGGTCGCGCTGGACATACTGGCCCAGGCGGTCAAGGCCCGCCGCGTGGCGCTGGCCGAACGCTAGGCGCTTCGGCGGCTTGTCGCCGCCGGTGCCTGCACTGCCGGGTAGAGTTATACTGCGCCGATAATGAGTTCGATCGACAACATCCCCAATATCGAGGCGCTCGGCGATGCCGTGCCCTTCGTCGGCCGCATCCGCGAGATCATCGAGGTCATCCAGCTGTTCGAGGACTTCGAGTCGGATGAGCTGGAGGGCCTTGCCCGTTACATGCGCTGCTACCGGGCGCCGATGGGATCGGAGATCATCCACGAAGGCGACACCGGCGACTTCATGCTGTTGCTGCTGGACGGCAGCGTCGAGATCATCAAGAAGGACGTGCGCGGCCTGGCGCAGATCATGGGCACCGCCGGCCCGGGCAAGACCCTCGGCGAGATGTCGCTGATCGACGGCGAGCCGCGTTTCGCCAGCTGCGTCGCGCTCGATACGGTCGAAGTTGCGGTGCTCGATCGCGAAAGCCTGTCGCGCCTCATTACCGAAGAGCCGCGCATCGGCGTCAAGCTGATGATGGAACTGCTGATGCTGCTCAACCAGCGCCTGCGCAGCGTCAGCTCTCAACTCCTCGACTGCATGGAAGCCAGGCGCTCGCGCATACGCTGAAAATGCCGCGCCGTTATCCGGGCGCGGGCCGCAGCACAAATACCTCCGGATCGTCCCCGCGTTCAAGCAGCAAGGTGCGCACGCGCGCCTGCCAGCACAGGCGAAACTCCGCTGTTTCCTCTGCCGTGGCGCTGCCGTCCAGGCACTTCTGCATAAGCGCGAAGGTCTGCGGCGCGAAGGGAACGGGCTGCAGCTGCGCTGCGATGTCGACCGCCTGGCCGGTATCGATGCGTGTGAAGCGAATCTCCTCGGCTATCCCGGCTGAAAAATACAGCAGCCGGCGCCGGTCGAATTGTCCGCCCAGGCCCTTGAAGCCCGTGTCATGCGTGGCGCCGGTGAGCAGCGCGACGACATTGGCAATGACGCCGGTCACGCCCGACAACTGATCCTGGCGGAAGTCGACGCGTATCCCGCCGCGTTGCGGCAATGAATCGGGGTAGAGGTACTCCAGCGCCTTCAGCGTCATCCAATAGGCGGCGGCCACGGTCGGGCAGGAATGGCCGGCCAGCCTGACCGCGTCGGCATAGCGATACTCGATCAGGCCTCCCTCCGCGGCGCCGAGGAATTCGGCCAGCGGATCACGGACGACGAAGCTGCGCACTTCGTCAAAGAAGGCGGGAAAGCCCATGTCGGGCGTTACTGCTTCTTGACGAAGTCGATCACGATATTGCCCGGTTCGCGCTGCTTGTAGCCGATTTCGACTGCGGCGCCATAGCGTTGCGCGAGTTGGTCGAGCAGCGGCAGGGGATCGTGGTCATTGACGAAACGCATGGTCTCGCCGGCGCGCAGGGCATCGAGCGCGCCGAAAATCGCAGCGTGGCGAAAGCGCTTGGCAATGCCGCGCGCGTCGAAGGGGTAGATGGAATCGGGAGAGAGATGAACATGCATGGCGACTTACCGGTGGGTTGGGACACGCCGACTATGCACCTTCACCGTTGTCATGGAATTGATGCAAATCATTTGCAAATCAAAAACTTAAAACCATACTGAAAAAGTTGGTTTTAGGCTTTTTGACGGCGGCACCGAAGTGGTGGCCGCCGTACCGCCAGCGCCGTCCAAAAGGGATACCGTCTCCGGCTTTGCCGGAGACATAACTATTGCGTTGAGCTTAACGAAGTACTGATCAAGCAAGTTTTCGTCATTCCGGCGAAAGCCGGAATCCAGACGGATCATGGCGCTGGACACCGGCCCCGGATCGTGGTCCGGGGTGACGTTCCTTCGCCGGTGTGACGGCTGATTCAGCGCTTCCTTAAGCGTTCTTGCCCTTCTGCCAAAGAACATCGCTGCCGCCGGCGGCCTTGTTAAGCCAGCGGCCAAGCACGAACAGAAGATCGGAGAGGCGATTCAGGTATTGCCGTCCCGTGTCCGACACCGGTTCTTCGGCCGCCAGGCTCACCGTGACGCGCTCGGCGCGGCGGCAGACGGTGCGCGCGAGGTGGGTAAGTGCCGCAGATCGGCTCCCGCCGGGCAGGATGAACTCCTTGAGCGGCCCGAGGTCGGCGTTGTAATGGTCGATGGCGGCTTCCAGTCGCGCCGGTTGCGTCGCTTTCAGCAATGCGGACCCCGGGATACACAGTTCGCCGCCGAGGTCGAACAGGTCGTGCTGGATGCCGGTGAACAGTTCGCGCACATCGGCGGGGATGTCCTCGCAGAGGATCACGCCGATCAGCGAGTTGAGCTCATCAACGTCGCCCATGGCGGCGACGCGGGCGGAGTTCTTCGCAGTGCGCGAACCGTCGCCGAGGCCGGTGGTGCCGGCATCGCCGGTGCGGGTGTAGATTTTCGTGAGGCGGTGTCCCATGGCGGGCTTCCATTGGTTGCTGTGCCCCGATTATGACTCAGACCACGGCTTCGACGACTTGCCGGCCCGCTTCCGCGGTACGCTATGGCCATGGACGCGATTCGGGGATATCGTTGATGGATGGCGGGACGGGTGAGCCGGCGCCGGCGTCGGCCTGGAATC
>CAIZKA010000430.1 GCA_903933395.1 uncultured beta proteobacterium
CATGGTCATCCCGGGCTTGACCCGGGATCCAGTAACGGCCGCCGACTGGATTCCGGCTTTCGCCGGAATGACGAGCAGGCAAGCGTCGGGCGACCTCGCGATCAGCTTTGCTGTATTCCCGCGATATGCCATCCTTGGCTGCCGTCGAGCGGCTTGGTCAGGTGCCAGACTTCGCTGAAGGCTTCGGGCGCGGCGTTGGCTTCTTCGCGGATCAGGCCGGAAAAGCGCACGCTGGCCAGCGCACGCTTGGCTTCGGTGCTGACATCGAGCAGTGCGGCATCGAGCTGCACGACGTCGGTTTCCTGGACGAGCTGCTTGCGCTCCTGGAACTGCATCTGGATTTCGGCGGCCATTTCGGGGCTGCAGAACTGGCGGACATCTTCCATGTCGCCGCGGTCGTTGGCGGCCTGCAGGCGGATGAAGTTGAGCTTGGCCTGGCGCAGGAAGCCTTCGACATCGAAGTCGGCGGGGATGTTCGCCGCTACTTCCGTGGCGGTGGCCGCAGCAGCGGCGGTGCCGCCGGCGGCTGCCGGAATGAAGGGTTCGGTGACGCGCGGCGGCTCCATGCCGGCAGGCATGCCGGCGTACTGCATGGCCGGTTGCGCGGCGGCCGGCTGGCGCTTCTTGAGGAACCAGCGCACGGCGAAGAAGACCGCCGCGCCGAGCAGCAACATCATCATCATGTTGGCCATGCCTTCGCCCATACCCAGGTGCGAGAACAGGGCGGCCAGTCCGATACCGGCGGCGAGGCCGGCCAGCGGGCCCATCCAGCGGCTCATGCCGGACTGGGCGGCGGCGGCAGGCGCTGCGGCGGCGGCGCTGGCGGGCGCGGCGGCGCTGGGTGCGGCGGCGGGCTTGGCGGGGATGGCTTCACGCTTCATCACCGTCGAATCGCGGCTGACGCCGGTGCTCTTGCCACCGCCCAGACGCTTGGCGGCCTCGGCATCCTGAACCATCAGGCCGGCGCCCATGACGACGGCGAAAAGTGCGATTGCAATGCGTTTCATTGTGTATCTCCTTTGCTGAAAAACTGCGGGTGGTTAGATCTTCGTCTGCTGCGGTTTGTAGGTCGGCGCGGTTTTTTGCGCCTCGTCGATGGCGTGCTGCGCTTCCGCCGGCATGTAGTTTTCGTCGTGCTTGGCCAGCACCTCGGTCGCCGCGAACGTGCCGTCGGGCTTGATGCGGCCTAGGGCCACCGCACCTTTTCCTTCCTTGACCAGGCCGCCGATGCGGAATGCCTTGTCCTGCGGCGCCTTGCCCGAGAGCACTTCGGTCGGCGTGACGAAGACGGCGATGTTGCTGTTCAGCGCGTTCATGACGAGGGCGGTCGCCACCCCGATGGTGACCAGGCCGCCGACGATCAGGGCGATGCGTTTTTGTCGCTGCTTCATTTGGCTTTCCTCATTTGTCACTCGTGCGCGCTTGGCGCCGCCTGGCGGCGACGTGCCAGATCCAGAGCTGCGAGATCAGCAGGTAGCTGGCGGCGGCGGCGAAGCTGGCCGTGATGGCGAGGCCGGTGAACAGCGGCAGGCCGACCGAGCCGAGGCTTTCCAGGACACTGGCGGGATTGGCCCAGGAGACCGCCGCCGAGGCGGAGGTGCCGGTCGCCCAGGCGCCCAGCTGATAGGCGCCGTAGTAAATGGGCGGCACGGTGAACGGGTTGGTGACAAATGTCCCGGCGGCGGCGATCGGCACGTTGGCGCGCAGCACCACCGCGGCTGCCGCGGCAAGCAGGATCTGCGCGACGGGGATCAGGAAGCCGATGAAAAGGCCGATCGCCATGCCCAGCGCCACACCGCGGCGCGACCAGCACCACAGTTTCGGATTTGCGAGATAGGGCGCCAGCCGGCGCAGCCAGGGATTGGCCTCGAGCTGCTCGCGGCTGGGGGCCAGCGCCCGCAGGCGCCGGATCAGGGCGGACATCGCGTTCAATCGTCTCCGTTCATGAAGCCCAGCAATTGCAGCAG
>CAIZKA010000431.1 GCA_903933395.1 uncultured beta proteobacterium
CGGCGCCCACTACGGCGGCGAAGCCCTGGGCGCCACGGTGATTCCCATGTCCGGCGGCCAGACCGAAAAGCAGGTACAGCTGATCCAGGACTTCAAGCCCACGGTGATCATGTCGACGCCGTCCTACGTGCTGACCATTGCCGACGAGATGATCAGGCAGGGCATGAAGGCCAACGAAAGCAGCCTGCGCGTCGGCGTCTTCGGCGCCGAACCCTGGACCAATGAAATGCGGCGCGAGATCGAGGAGCGACTCGGCATCGATGCCGTCGATATCTACGGGCTGTCCGAGGTCATGGGCCCCGGCGTGTCTTGCGAGTGCATCGAGACCAAGGACGGTCCGCACATCTGGGAAGACCATTTCTACCCGGAAATCATCAACCCGGAAACCGGTGAAGTGCTGCCCGACGGCGAGATGGGCGAACTCGTATTCACCTCGCTGTCGAAAGAGGCCCTGCCCATCCTGCGTTACCGCACGCGCGACCTGAGCCGCCTGCTGCCCGGCACGGCGCGCACCATGCGCCGCATGGAAAAGATCACCGGACGCAGCGACGACATGCTGATCATTCGCGGCGTCAATGTCTTCCCGACACAGATCGAGGAGGTGCTGCTGAAGAACCCCAACCTGTGCGCCCAGTACCAGTTGCAGGTTTCGCGCGACGGGCATCTCGACAAGCTCGACGTCTATGTCGAAGTCCGCGCCGACCTGTCGGACAAGATCAGCGCGCAACAGCGCATGGATATCGGTGCCGAGGTCAAGCACCACATCAAGGCGCTGGTCGGGGTTACCGCCGATGTTCATGTGGTCGAGACCGACAAGGTGGAACGCACGCTGATCGGCAAGGCGAAGCGGGTCATCGACCGGCGGCCGAAATAACAGCCGGTCAGGGAGACGCCATCTTGTCGCAGTTCCTGCAGTTCCTGTTTTCCGGCATCACCGTCGGGGCCACGTATGCGCTGGCGGCGCTGGGCTTCACGCTGATCTACAACGCCAGCAACGTGATCAACTTCGCCCAGGGCGAGTTCATCATGCTCGGCGGCATGCTGGCCTTCTTCTTCATGCAGTCGGGAATTCCCTTGCCGCTGGCCCTCCTGCTGGCGATCGCGATTCCGGCTGTGGTGGGCATGCTGCTTGAGAAACTGGCGATCGAACCGGCGCGCGATGCGGAGGTGGTGACCCTGATCATCATCACCATCGGCGCTTCGCTGGTCATTCGCGGCCTGATCCAGATCTGGCTGGGCAAAGGAGCGCACAGCTATCCCTCCTTCTCGGGCAGCGAACCCATCCTGCTCGGCGGCGCCACGCTGCTGCCGCAGAGCCTCTGGGTGCTTGGCGTCACGGCGCTGGTGGTGGTGGCGCTGTGGTACTTTTTCAGCCGCACCCTGGCGGGCAAGGCCATCCTCGCCACCTCCTGCAATCCGCTGGCCGCCAAGCTCGTCGGCATCAACACGCAGTGGGTGCTGCTGGTCAGCTTTGCCCTTTCGGCGGCATTGGGCGCGATCGGCGGCGTGCTGCTGACCCCGATCACCCTGACCTCCTACGATGTCGGAATCATGCTTGGCCTGAAAGGATTCGTTGCTGCGGTCGTAGGCGGCCTGGGCAACGGTCTCGGTGCCGTGGTCGGCGGGCTGCTGGTTGGGATCATCGAGGCGATGGCGGCCGGATACATTTCGTCCGCCTACAAGGATGCGATTCCATTCGTGCTCATCCTGTTCATTCTCTTCTTCATGCCGCGCGGCATTTTCGGCGCGCAAGTGACGGAGCGGGTATGAGTGCATTGAAGCGGCATTACGCCCTGATGCTTCTCGCCGGGGTGCTGCTGCTGCTGCCGCTGGTGCTGCCCAACAATTATTACTACGACATCGCCATCCGCATGGCGATCAACGCGATCATCGTTCTCGGCCTGAACCTCCTGATCGGGTTCGCCGGCCAGATCAGCCTCGGTCACGCCGGTTTCGTCGGAGTCGGCGCCTACGCCTCGGCGATCCTGCCGACGCACTTCGGCTGGCATCCGATACTCGCCATGCTGGCGGGTGCCGCCATCGCCAGCGCCATTGCGGCAATCGTCGCGCGGCCGATCTTCCGCCTCAAGGGGCACTATCTGGCCATGGCGACGCTGGGTTTGGGCATCATCATCGCCATCGTGATCAAGAACGAAGC
>CAIZKA010000432.1 GCA_903933395.1 uncultured beta proteobacterium
ACCCCCCCGAATTAGCTCTGCATCTTGATGATCTGCTCGCGTACCTGAATGTCAAGCCGCCTTGCGAGCTTGTTCTACAGCGCCACATCACCGATGAGTACGTCCCCCTGGTGCGCTACGAGAAGCAACAGCGGCCCGCGACATTGCCACCCGTCCTCGTTCGCAACGGGCGGCGCGAAGTGCGATTGCTGCACTATATGGATCGAACCTTTGGACTCTGCATCTGGCTGCATGTCGACGTCGACGCGGAATTGTTCGGCCGGCATCGTTACTGGTCGTTCTCCGTTCCGCGCGGCCGAAAGAAACTGGCGCTAGAACCGATCGGCCGAAGGTTTGTCAGCGCCCCGGAAGCGATGGCCCATGGCCGGGTACTGGTAGAGCGCATGGCCCGGCGCCTTGCCGCACAGGGATTCGTTGGCCAAGCCCGAAACCTCAACCGGTGGACGCGCTTCGCGCTCCCCGGCGGCGAGCACTACACCGAATGGATAATCACCGCGCCGAACCTGTCCGTCCAGTATTGGGGTGAGCATTTCGAGCTTGCCAATATCGTGGCCCATGTGCGGACTACCGAGCGCATGACTCCCCAGGGCGCGCGCTTGCTCGTTCTGGAGGAAATCCAGAGCGACTGGAATCAGGCGCTACGCAAGGCCATCCAGGAGGCGAAAGAGCGGCATCCGGCGGACGCCGAGGAGCGCGACCTCATCGAGTGGGACGACGACATGGATCCGCCGCCAGATAGCCCGTACCTGAACCATTGGTTGGAGGCTGCGCTGCGTATGATGTTCCTGCTGGCAGCGAATCAGGACTTTTCCGGTGTCGCCTGGTTGCCGGGAAAGCTGCACATGGAACGATTCCCATCTGCCAATGCCGATGGGCTGAAGATGTTCTATGACCGCATCGTACCGGCGGCGGTGGAGAAGCTTGCCAAGTCATGGGGGGCGCGATTGGATAGCGCGCAGTTCTCAACCTTAAGCAGGCAGTTCGATGTACGGAAGCTGAACGGGAAGGCTGAGTGGCAGGTTTTCAACGTCACCTCCAGAAAAGTCGTTGGCGAGAATTTCGCGACCTACGAGGCCGCCGAGGCGTTTCGCCGATTGCGGGAGGATGCAGTTGTTGAACACGTTTCCGCCCTATACCTCTACGACGAGATGCGAAGCGACATTCGGCAGAATGGCCTGCCGTACCTGGGTGCGGTAGGGATGCGACGATCCCGGCGCCCCTGCGAGGCGGCACCCCTGGTAGTCAAGCCACCTGCCAGCGAGGACTTCAACGAACTCACCTACCTGAAGTTCCAGCCGATGTTCGCCGCGGCCATCGCGGAGGCCGGCGTCGTTGGCGACATCAAGGAATCGATGCGCGCCGTGATCAGGATCGTCAAGGACGCACACGGCATCGAGGCCGTCAAGAATATGCAGCCCTACATCGTGCGCTATATGCAGGATGTCAGGGACGGGAAAGTGGTCTATGAACAAAATTCGGAGGTAGCAGGCAATGGGCTTGAGCAGCGTGGCAACACCGATCTGGAACGAGATTGCTAGGACGCAGAAGCTGCGGACGGAGTGGGCGAAGAGAGCGTTCGCGATGGACAGCTCGGCGCAGGACGAGCTGGAGAATCAGGAGTACAAGGAACTGAAGGCGAAGGTCGGCCACAGCGTGGCGGCAGCCTTTTCGGACTTGATGCCCCTGCTCCTGGAGAACGTGGCGATCAGTCGATATATACGGGCGCAGGGCGACTTGACCCTGAGACAAGCCCTGCCGGAAGTGACGACGATAGCGGAGGCGGTGACATTGGCCTCGATGGATCGCCCGTTGAGCCGAATGGAGCAGACCTCTTTAGCGAACTTGCTGAAAGCTGAATACAGCGACCCGAGCGAATATGAACCAAGCCCCATTAACCCTGGACTGGATGTCATCACAACTGCCAATGCTGACTTAGAAACAGCGGTGGATGAACTTTGTAAACAATTTAGCGATAGCGGCGTCGATAAAAGGTCTACATAGGTGCCTAGGCATCCATAGATTGGCGACTTGATCTCCGACGCCAAGGCCGAGTATGCGAGACGAAATAGGAGCGTAGATGATGACAAAGAACGATCGCCCACTATCGCCGGAGGTATTCAAGAACCGGCGTGGCACGGATCCGATACTGGACTCGATGCTGGATCTCCAGATTCCTCTTACCAGAGCGGCGTACTTAGCCGTCGCTGGACTGGAAGAGCCGCTGGGGGCAGAGCTGGAATCAATGCTGCCGGACGAGTTCGGGAAAAGCAAAATGTAGTCGAGGACAGCCAGGCGGGCTGCAACAAGAAGGACGGCGCTCGCGAGACGGCGGTTCCGGCACCCTCGACGGCAGCCGCTGCAAGCCGCAACCTGGCGAGCCAGGTTTTCGGCTGGACTGCGCCGTGGCGAAGCGGTGCGGGTTAGAAGGGACGGCGGTAGCGGGGGCGATAGAGCCGTGACGCAGTTTTACCGCGTGATGGCGTGGCTCAGGCAGGAACGGCGTAGCGATGGCGCGGGGCTTGCTGTTTCTGGTGCAAGCGCCGTGACTGAGCGGTGCGGGGGCAATCGGACGGCGACGGGCGGTAAAGGATCGAAGATAATCTGGGGTGCCGAAAGTCGGCGCTGGCGGGACGGCGGCAAGGCATACGAAAAATCAAAACCGGGTATGAAATCGGGTACAAAATGAATATAGAAAATCACATACCGCGTATTGGCAAGGCTTTCAGCGATCAATTGCGGTTTAACGTCTAAGTCGGCGCCGGCAGGACGGTGCAATCCAACAGCCGGTAGCGGTTTCTGGCCTGATCAGCCGGCAGCTGATTGCCCGGCGATTTCGGCGCGCACCGTGTCCATGTCAAGCGCCATGGCCTGTTCGATCAGTTGTTCGAAGGCGACAGCCGGCAGGGCACCGGCCTCGGAATAAATGATGATCTGGTCGCGAAACATCATCAGGGTCGGGATGGAGCGGATGTTGAATGCCGCGGCGATTTCCTGCTGCTCTTCGGTATTCACCTTGGCGAATACGATGTCGCTGCGCTTTTCCGAGGCAGCTTCGAAGGTCGGCGCAAAGCCGCGGCACGGGGCGCACCAGGGTGCCCAGAAATCGATGATCAGATTGGCGTTGTCGGTGATCGCCTGTTGGAAATTTCCGGCATTGAGTTCCAGCGTGGCCATGGACGGCTCCATTGTCGATTTGGCAGGTTGATTTGATACGAATCCTACCGTTTTGCCGCGCATCGTGCTATCACTCTGCCCGATGAACGCCCCGACTCCTGTGCATCGCGGTCGCTTCGCCCCGTCGCCCACCGGCCCCTTGCACTTCGGGTCGCTGGTGGCGGCTGCCGGCTCGTTTCTGGAAGCCCGGAAACGGGGCGGCGAATGGCATCTGCGCATCGAGGATGTCGACGCGCCGCGCTGCTCCCAAGCGGCTGCCGACGAAATCCTGCGCACGCTGGAGGCGTGCGGCTTTGCCTGGGATGGCGAGGTGGTCTGGCAGAGTCGCCGCGGCGACGCTTATGCCGCGGCGCTGGAGCGGCTGAAGGCGGAAGGTCGCGTATTCGCTTGCACCTGTACGCGCCGCGAACTGGCGGACTCCGCCATCGCGCCCGATGGCGCCACGATCTATCCGGGTACCTGCCGGCAGGGCCTTGCCGCCGGCCGGCCGGAACGCGCCTGGCGCCTGCGGGTGGGGGATGCCCACGTCAGCTTCGACGATGCGATACAGGGGCACATCGACAGCGACCTTGCAGGAGAGGCAGGCGACTTCATCCTGCTGCGCGCCGACGGTCTGTTTGCCTATCAGCTCGCGGTGGTGGTCGACGATGCCGAGTCGGCCATCACTCATGTCGTGCGCGGCGCCGATTTGCTGGCATCGACCGCGCGCCAGATTTTCCTGCAGCAGTGCCTCGGTCTGCCGACGCCGGGCTACGCGCACCTGCCGGTGGCAGTCAATACCGAGGGAGAAAAGCTGTCGAAACAGACCCGTGCGACGCCTGTGGATGGCGTGCGGCCCGGCCCCGCGTTGTTCGCGGCGCTGGAATTTCTCGGCCAGCGGCCGCCGGCGGAATTGTCCTGCGCCGTCCCGGCCGAACTCTGGGCTTGGGCCATGCGCCACTGGCGACTTGATCGCGTTTCGCGAGGGCCGGCATGTCCGGCAGTGACCGGTGGGATAATTGCGCCATGAATTCAGGAGCAGCCATGATCGTTGATGATGTCGCCGGCCTGCGCCGGGTGTTGCAGGGCAACCGCGTGATCGCGGTGGTGGGGCTGTCGCCGAACTGGAACCGGCCCAGCTATTTCGCCGCCAAGTACATGCTGGAACACGGCTACACGGTGATTCCGGTGAATCCGGCGGCGACCGAAATCCTCGGCCGGAAATGCTATCCGGATCTAGCCGCGATACCGGACAAGGTCGATCTGGTCGACGTCTTTCGCAAGCCGCAGGATGCGGGACCGATTGCCGACGAGGCGATACGCATCGGCGCCAAATGCCTCTGGCTGCAGCTCGGCGTAATCAACAGTGAAGCGGCCGGACGCGCCGCCGCCGCCGGGCTCGATGTAGTGATGGACCGCTGCGTTAAGATCGAGTACGCGCGGCTGTTCGGCGGCCTCAACTATGCCGG
>CAIZKA010000433.1 GCA_903933395.1 uncultured beta proteobacterium
CCGCACCATGCCGCGCCGCAAGCTTGCCCCTTCAGCCTCCAGCCACCTGCGCCGCGCCATTGCCTGCGCGGCTGCCCGTCTCATGGCAGAAGAAGGGATCAGCGATTACGGGGCGGCGAAGCGCAAGGCCGCGCGCAGCCTGGGCGCCTCCGAAGGGGAGGCACTGCCGACCAACGAGGAAATCGAGACCGAACTGCGCGCCTGGCAATCGCTGTACCAGGAAGACGAGCAGCGCGAACGCGTTCATGATCTGCGCACCACGGCCCTTGAAGTGATGCAGTTGCTGGCCGAATTCCATCCCTACCTCACCGGTGGGGCACTGGACGGCACCGCCGGGCGCTACTCTGCCGTGGAGATCGATCTGTACGCTGACAGCAGCAAAGATGTAGAGATTGCCCTTCTATCTCACGGCATCTCCTACGATACGATGGATAACCGTCGGATCGGCGTTGACGCCCAGTTACGCCTGGACTGGAATGATTTTCCGGTATTGATCTCGGTATACCCCCCGGTTGCCGAAAGGCAGCAACCGAAGAACCCGCATGGCGGGCGCAGTCGCCACCGGGTCCGCGCCGAGGCGGTCGTCGAACTGCTGCGCGAAGCATCCAAATGAAGCACCCTCTCCTTTGGCCGATTCTCGGCGGGCTAGCCTTGCTTGCGGCTGCTGCTGGCTATCGACTTGCCATGACGGGGACGGCTGGCGATACTGCGACTGCAGCGGGCCTGCCCATGTTTGAGCTGACGCTGACCGACCTGCAAGGACAAACCCAAAGCTTCAGTCAATGGCGCGGCAAGGTGCTGATCGTCAACTATTGGGCCACCTGGTGCCACCCCTGCCGCGAGGAAATGCCCGGGTTTTCCCGCCTGCAGGACAAGTATCGCGACAAAGGCGTTCAATTTGTAGGCATCAGCATCGATACTGCTGACAAAATTATCGAGTTTCAAAAAACAACCCCGGTGACCTACCCCTTATTAATTGGCGATATCAGCGTCATGGAAGACAGTGCCAAATTGGGCAACACCCGCCAGGCATTGCCTTTCACCGCGATCTTTGACCGTGAAGGCCAACTCTCGGCGACCAAGCTGGGGCGCTTCTCCGAGCCTGAACTGGAACGGCAACTGAACGAACTGATTTCACGGTAGCTGGACAAAGTGCAGTCATTTGCGGCAAACTTGCGGTCATGACGAAGCCAAAGCGCAACAAAGCAAGTGATGCCGGAGAATCGAACGGTGCCGTTCTGGTACTCCACGGGCCGAACCTGAACCTGCTCGGCACGCGAGAACCGGAGATTTACGGTCGTACCACACTGGCCGGCATTCATGCCGCGATGGAGGCCCGCGCCCGCGCCTTCGGCATAAGGCTGGAGAGCTTCCAGAGCAACCATGAAGGCGAACTGATCGACCGGGTGCAGTCGGCCCGGGAACAGGGGGTCCGCTTCATCATCATCAATCCGGCGGCTTATACCCATACTAGCGTTGCCTTGCGCGATGCACTGGCAGCCGTCGCCCTGCCGTTCATAGAAGTCCATCTTTCCAACGTACATGCGCGGGAAGCCTTCCGCCGACGCTCGTATTTTTCGGATATCGCCGTCGGCGTTATCTCCGGTCTTGGCGCACAAGGCTACGAACTGGCGCTGGAAGCGGCGCTGGCCCGCTTGCGCGTCGCCTGACCTACTTAACGCTCATGGTCACGCCAGACCACCCGCAGAGAATGAAACACGCGAAAAGCGAATTAAAGGCCCGCCCCTCCCATCCGCTTCGCGGCCCACGACTGGCTTTGCACAGCCAGCCGGCTGCGGCGGCGCGACGCATGCGTCGCAAATTCCCGCCTCGCCCCCTCACGGGGAGGCTTCTGTTTAGCTCGCTTCGCTCGACGATCACCCGTCGCTCCGAACAAGTTATTTCACGCTAAAAATGCGGCGGCCACGGCTGCTGTTTCCTTGTTTTAGGAGTCCCCATGGACCTGAGAAAACTCAAGACCCTGATTGATCTCGTGCAGAACTCCGGCATTTCGGAGCTCGAGATAAGCGAGGGCGAAGAAAAGATTCGCATCGCCAAGCACTCGACCGCATCACAGGCCAACACCTATGTGAACATGCCGGCTACGGGTTCGGCTGCGCCCGCAGCGGCATCTGCCGCCGTGGCGCCGGCGCCGACTCCCGCGATCGAGCACGTCCCCGCCCTGGTGGAAGGCCACATCATGAAGGCGCCGATGGTGGGAACCTTCTACCGTTCCGGCGCCCCCGATGCGGCGCCTTTCGTCGAGGTCGGCCAGACGGTCAAGGCCGGCGACACTCTGTGCGTCATCGAAGCAATGAAGCTGATGAACGAGATCGAAGCCGACATTTCCGGAGTGATCAAGGCCATCCAGGTGGAAAACGGGCAGGCCGTGGAGTACGGGCAACCCATGTTCGTGATCGGCTGAGCATGTTCGGCAAGGTTCTTATCGCCAATCGCGGGGACCAGCCGCCGCGAGGCGGCGCAGCAGCGCAGCTACATTGGCCAGGGGCCGAAGGCCACAAGGGCGGTTTCGCCGCGGGAGAAATGTATGTTCGGTAAGGTATTGATCGCCAACCGCGGCGACCAGCGGCCTCAGGGCCGCGCAGCAGCGCAGCTAAATTGCCCCGTGGCCGAAGGCCACAAGGGCGGTTTCGCCGCCGGAGGTATGTATGTTCGGTAAGGTATTGATCGCCAACCGCGGCGAAATCGCCCTGCGCATCCTGCGCGCCTGCCGCGAACTCGGCGTGCGCACGGTCGCCGTGCACTCGGAAGCCGACACCGAGGCGAAATACGTCAAGCTCGCCGATGAATCGGTCTGCATCGGGCCGGCGCCTTCAAGCCAGAGTTACCTCAACATACCGGCGATCATTTCCGCGGCCGAAGTCACCGATGCCGAAGCCATCCACCCCGGCTACGGCTTCCTCTCGGAAAACGCCGACTTCGGCGAGCGCGTCGAAAAATCGGGCTTTGCCTTCATCGGCCCCCGCCCCGAGACCATCCGCCTGATGGGCGACAAGGTCAGCGCAAAGAACGCCATGCGCGAAGCCGGCGTACCCTGCGTCCCCGGTTCCGAAGGAGCACTGCCCGACGACCCCAGGGAGATCGTCAAGATCGGCCGTGCCGTCGGCTATCCGGTGATCATCAAGGCCGCCGGCGGCGGCGGCGGGCGCGGCATGCGCGTGGTGCACACCGAGGCCGCGCTGATCAACGCCGTCAACATGACCCGCAGCGAAGCCGGCGCGGCCTTCAACAATCCCACCGTGTACATGGAGAAGTTCCTCGAGAACCCGCGTCACGTGGAAATCCAGGTACTGTCCGACGCCCATCGCAATTCGGTCTATCTGGGCGAGCGCGACTGCTCGATGCAACGCCGGCACCAGAAAGTGATCGAGGAGGCGCCGGCTCCTGACATCAACCGCCGCGTCATTGCCCGCGTCGGCGACCGTTGTGCCGAGGCCTGCCGCCGCATCAACTACCGCGGCGCGGGAACCTTCGAGTTCCTCTATGAAAACGGCGAGTTCTATTTCATCGAAATGAACACGCGGGTTCAGGTCGAGCATCCGGTCACCGAACTGATCACCGGCATCGACATCGTCCAGGCACAGATCCGCATCGCCGCCGGCGAGAAGCTCTGGTTCAAGCAGCGCGACATCGAAATCCGCGGCCACGCGGTGGAATGCCGCATCAACGCCGAGGACCCCTTCAAGTTCACGCCATCGCCGGGGAAGATCACCAACTGGCATCCCCCCGGCGGCCCCGGCATCAGGGTCGACTCCCACGCCTACTCCGGCTATACCGTGCCACCCCATTACGACTCGATGATCGGCAAAGTGATCGCTTACGGCGACACGCGCGAACAGGCGATCAAGCGGATGCGCATCGCGCTCTCGGAAATGATGGTGGATGGCATCAAGACCAATATTCCGCTGCACCAGGACCTGATGCTCGACCAGCGTTTCATCAAGGGCGGCACCAGCATCCATTACCTCGAAGAAAAGCTCGCCGCCAAGAGCGATGCCCTGAAGGGC
>CAIZKA010000434.1 GCA_903933395.1 uncultured beta proteobacterium
GGCGTTGATGTCTTCCTTGAGAATGCGACCTTTCGGGCCGGTGGCCGGAACCTTGCCGAGATCGACACCGAGTTCGCGGGCAAAAGCACGCACCGACGGGCTGGCGTGTGTCTTGGCGCCGAGAGCGAGGCCGGCGGCTGGCGCGCCGGCTGCGGCGGGGGCAGCAGCTACAGGCGCCGGAGCACTCGCTGCAGCAGCCGGCGCAGCAGGTGCGCTGGCCGCAGCAGGAGCGGCCGCTGGCGCAGCAGCGCCGGAGCCGGTCTGCACGACAACGACAACGCTGCCCTCGGAAATCTTGTCGCCAAGATTGACCTTGATTTCCTTGATCACGCCGGCTACCGATGATGGAACGTCCATCGTCGCCTTGTCGGATTCGAGGGTGACAAGCGCATCGTCAACCTTGACCGTATCGCCGACCTTGACGCAGATGTCGATCACCGGAACATCGGTGTAGTCGCCGATATCCGGCACCTTGACTTCGACCAGCGCACTGGCCGCTGCCGGGGCAGCCGCAGGCGCCGCAACAGGAGCGGGTGCAGCAGCAACCGGGGCGGCAGCCGGAGCAGCCGCTTGCGGCGCTGGAGCGGCCGTAGCCGCAGCTGCACCAGCCGCTTCGATAATGACCACGACCGCGCCTTCGGAAATCTTGTCGCCGAGAGCAACCTTGATTTCCTTGACGACGCCGGCCGCGGACGACGGAACATCCATGGTCGCCTTGTCGGATTCAAGGGTAACGAGGGCATCGTCCACCTTGACCGTATCGCCGACCTTGACGCAGATGTCGATCACCGGAACGTCGGAGTAATCGCCGATGTCCGGTACTTTTACTTCAATGGTTTGACTCATGAATGCGCTCCCTTAAACCGACATCGGGTTGGGTTTTTTCACATCGATGCCATATTTGGCAATCGCTTCGGCGACCTTGCTCTGCGGGATCGTGCCTTCGTCGGCCAGGGCCTTCAGTGCAGCAACGGTGACCCAGCGACGATCGACCTCGAAGAAGTGACGCAGCTTTTCGCGCGTATCCGAACGGCCGAAACCATCGGTGCCAAGCGTCACGTAACGGCGATTGATGAATGGACGGATCTGTTCGGCGTACATGCGAACGTAGTCAGTCGCGGCAATTACCGGGCCGGTCGTGCCGTTGAGGCAGGTTTCGACGTGCGACAGTTGCGCCTTGGCGGTCGGGTTGAGCAGGTTGTGACGCTGCACGTCATTGCCGTTGCGCGACAGTTCGGTGAAGCTCGGGCAACCCCAAAGATCGGCGTCGACACCCCAATCGTCCTTGAGCAGTTGTGCTGCGGCAATGACTTCGCGGAAGATCGTGCCCGAGCCGAGCAGTTGCACGCGCGGTGCCGCTTTCTTGCCTTCGGCAGCGCCCTTGCGCAGCAGGTACATGCCCTTGATGATGTCCGCAGCGGTGTCAACCCCGGCGCCCTTCGGCATTTCCGGATGCTCGTAGTTCTCGTTCATTACCGTGATGTAGTAATAAACGTCTTCCTGCTCCTGGAACATGCGGCGCATGCCGTCCTGCATGACCACGGCGACTTCGAACGAGAAGGTCGGGTCGTAGCTGACGCAGTTCGGGATCAGGCCGGAGAGGATCAGCGAGTGACC
>CAIZKA010000435.1 GCA_903933395.1 uncultured beta proteobacterium
AGAAGAGTCGGCGCCGGCGGCACGGCGGCGGGCCGATCCGTGGCCGGCGCCCGATGAAAATTTACAGCGGGTCGCCGGCAACGTACCATGCGTCCATTCAATGTTCATCGAGGTAGCGATCGTGCCGGCGCAAGACAAGCTGTTCCGCGGCAGGGAAGCGTCGTGAGCGTTCCCCCGGTTGTTGCCTGGACCGAAGACGGCGAGGCGCGATCACTGCGCTGGCAATCTGAAGCCGGAACTGCGCCGCCGAAAAAGCTCATCGTCGCCGATGACCGCATCACCGCGGACGAGGCCTGGCGCCTGGCCTGCGAGGGCACGGCCCTGCTCTGGCGCGGCGACTTCCAGAATGTGCGCCAGTTGTTGCAGGCCATGGCCCGGCGCATCGAGCGTAAGCCGCGCAAGCCGCCGCAGGCGACAGCGGCTCCCGACGAAGCTTTCCATCTGTATCGTCTGGCACAGTTGCAGCGCGCACGTATCCTGGGCATGT
Organism: uncultured beta proteobacterium; assembly: GCA_903933395.1. GTDB lineage: Bacteria > Pseudomonadota > Gammaproteobacteria > Burkholderiales > Rhodocyclaceae > Sulfuritalea. The sequence continues at coordinate 488 of CAIZKA010000435.1, forward strand.
TGCTGCTGCCCTTCGACGACGATTACCGGATTCCGCTGCGGCGGGCGCCGGATGTGGCTGAAGCCTGTGTCGAGGCCTACGGGCCTGCGGCCGGTCCGTTCATCGCATCGCTACGCGAACTGCTGGGTCTGATCGGCGCCCATGAATGGCGCAAGAAGGGCGTCGAAGTACCGGCACTGGGTGCGCGCATCCATCCGCATTACGGCGTGTTCGCGCCGGTGCGCGGCGAATACGTCGGCCTGGTTGCCAACGCCCCGCTGCCGGCCGGCTGCCCGCTGGCCTTCGACATCGGCACCGGCACCGGCGTGCTGGCGGCGGTGCTGGCGCAGCGCGGAGTGGCACGCGTCGTCGCCACCGACCAGGATCCGCGCGCGCTGGCTTGCGCCTGCGAGAATTTGACGCGACTCGGGTTCGCCGCGCAGGTCGACGTAGTGTCAGCCGACCTGTTTCCGCCGGGTCGTGCGCCGCTGGTCGTGTGCAACCCGCCGTGGATTCCGGCCCGCGCCAACTCCTCGCTGGAACGCGCCGTCTATGACCCGGACAGCCGCATGCTCATGGGTTTCATTGGAGGGCTTGCCGCACACCTTGAGCCGGGTGGCGAGGGCTGGCTGATACTTTCCGACCTCGCCGAGCATCTGGGCCTGCGCACGCGCGCCGGACTGCTGGCGGCGATCGAGGTCGGCGGACTGACGGTGTCCGGACGGATGGATGCCAAGCCCGGTCATCCGCGGGCAGCCGATGCCGGCGATCCGCTGCATGCCGCCCGTGCGGCGGAAACCACCTCGCTCTGGCGCCTTGTCCTGCGCTGAATGAAAAAAGACCCCGCCGCAGCGGGGTCTGTCCTGATTGCCTACCAAGGGGCAGGCCGGATCGTTTGCCTTACTTCTTGGCGAAACGGCCTCTCTGCATGAAGTTGTCGAAACCTGCTTCACAGAAGCTGAACCAGAGGTTCTGCTCGTCGCGGAAGGCGGCGTAGTCGGTATAGACTTTCTTCCAGGCCGGATTCTTCGATGACAGGTCGTCGTACAGCGCCATGGCGGCGTCATAGGCGGCTCTCAGGATCGACTGGTCGAACTGGTGCAGCTGCGTTCCCGCGGCCACCAGGCGCTTCAATGCCGCCGGATTCCGCGCGTCGTACTTGGCCTGCATGTCGACGTGGGCGTGCGAGGCCGCCGCCGTGACGATCGCCTGGTAGTCCTTGGGCAGCGCATCCCAGGCCTTCTGGTTGACGTAGAGCGAAAGCTGCGGGCCGCCTTCCCACCACCCCGGGTAGTAGTAGTGCTTGGCGACCTTGTAGAAGCCGAGCTTTTCGTCGTCGTAGGGGCCGACCCACTCGGTAGCGTCGATGGTGCCTTTTTCCAGCGCCTGGTAGATTTCGCCGCCGGGGATGTTCTGCGGCACGCCGCCGATGGCCGACAGCACCTTGCCGCCGAAGCCGCCGATGCGCATCTTGAGGCCCTTGAGGTCGGCCAGGGTCTTGATCTCCTTGCGATAGAAACCGCCCATCTGCGCACCGGTATTTCCCATCGGGAAATTGACGATGTTGTAGGTCTTGTAGAACTCGCGCAGCAGCTTCATGCCGTTGCCTTCGTACATCCAGGCCGACATCTGGCGGCTGTTGAGGCCGAAGGGAATCGCGCAGTCGATGGCGAAAGTGTCGTCCTTGCCGAAGAAGTAATAGGGGGCGGTGTGGGCGCACTCGACGGTGCCCTGCTGCACGCCGTCAACCACGCCGAAGGGCGGCATCAGTTCGCCGCCGGCATGCACCGAAATCGTGAACTTGCCGCCGGTGGCTTCGCTGACGGTCTTGGAAAAGACGTCAGCAGCGCCGAAGATGGTGTCCAGTGCCTTGGGGAAGCTCGAAGCCAGGCGCCAGCGGATCGTGGGCGCGCCTTGGGCATGGACCGCCGGCGCGACACCGGCAGCCAGGATGCCGGCGATACCGGCGTTATGCAGAAATTTGCGACGTTCCATGTATGAATCTCCTCGTTTGTTGTTCAACCAAGACGGCGGTGCCGGAATGGCCTGTCGCCGGATACTGCACCACAACTCCTGAAACTATTTCTTGTCCTTGTTGATCGACTGCATCAAGGCCTTGGCCGGATCGTACTCCTCCTCCTTCTGACTTTTTGCCTTGTCAGCAGCGGGCTTTCCTTCGGCCGGCGCACCCTTGTCCTTGTCCATCGACTGCATCAAGGCCTTGGCCGGATCATAGGCCGCGTCCTCCGCCTTCTGCCGCTTTTCCGTGTCCGCCGCGGTCTCCTTCTTTCCTTCGGCGGGCGCACCCTGATCGACAACGGGAGGTGCCACAAGCGGGATTGTCTCCACATTGGCTTTCGGCGCTTCGGCGCTGCCGGTCACGAGTTTGGGGAAAGCGATGATGAGGCCGACCATGATGATCTGGATGATGACGAAGGGCACGGCACCCCAGTAGATCTGCTCGGTGGTGACCGGGGCGATGGTCTTCTTGGTCAGGCGGTCGATGTATTCGCTGTGCGGCGCCACGCTGCGCAGGTAGAACAGCGCGAAGCCGAAGGGCGGGTGCATGAAGGAAGTCTGCATATTCACCGCCATCAGCACGCCGAACCAGACCAGGTCGATGCCCAGCTTGTCCGCCACCGGCCCCAGCAGGGGAATGACGATGAATGCCAGCTCGAAGAAGTCGAGGAAGAAGGCGAGGAAGAAGACCAGCAGGTTCACCACGATCAGGAATCCGACCTGGCCGCCGGGCAGGCCGGTGAGCAGGTGCTCGACCCAGACCGAGCCGTCGACCGCCTGGAAGGTCAGGCTGAACACCGTGGCGCCGAGCAGGATGAAGACGACGAAGCAGGAAAGCTTCATGGTTGCGTCCATCGCCTGCTTCATCAGGGAGAGGCTCAGGCGGCGGCGCGAGAAAGCCATGATCAGCGCGCCCGTGGCGCCCATGGCGCCGCCCTCGGTCGGCGTCGCGATGCCGAGGAAGATGGTGCCGAGCACGAGAAAGATCAGCGCCAGCGGCGGGATCAGGACGAAAGTGACGCGTTCGGCCATGCGCGAGAGCAGGCCCATCTTGGTCACCTTGTTGATCACGGCAAGGGTGAACGCCAGGCCGACACCGACGCACATCGAGACCACGATGGTCTCGTCTAGCGGCGTCTCGGCAGGCCGGGTCTTGCCGAAGGCCACGGCCGCTGCGGTGGAAACGATGACCAGCAACGCCACCGAAGGCAGGCCGGCGCTGCCGTTGTCTTCGCGGATGGTGCGGGCTTCGAGCGGCAGGGCGGGAACGTAGGCCGGCTTGAAGATGCTGACGAGGAAGATGAAGCCGACATAGAGGCCGGTGAGGACGAAACCGGGGATGAAGGCGCCGGCATACAGGTCGCCCACCGACTTGCCGAGCTGGTCGGCGATCACGATCAGCACCAGCGAGGGCGGGATGATCTGCGCCAGGGTGCCCGATGCGGCGATCACGCCGCCCGCGATGCGGCGGTCATAGCCGTAGCGCAGCATGATCGGCAGCGAGATCAGCCCCATCGAAATCACCGAGGCGGCGACCACGCCGGTCGTCGCCGCAAGCATGGCGCCGACGAAAATCACCGCATAGGCCAGTCCGCCGCGGATGGGGCCGAACAGCTGGCCGATGGTGTCGAGCAGGTCTTCGGCCATGCCGGATCGTTCGAGGATGAGGCCCATGAAGGTGAAGAACGGGATCGCCAGCAGGGTGTCGTTCTGCATGATGCCGAAGATGCGCAGCGGGAGCGCCTGCAGCAGGGACTGGGGCAGCAGGCCCAGTTCGACCCCCAGCACGCCGAAGGCAAGGCCGCAGGCCGCCAGCGAGAAGGCCACCGAGTAGCCCATCAGCAGAAAGATGATGAGGCCGCCGAACATGATCGGCGCCATGTTGTGCTGGAGGAATTCGATCATTTCGTGCTCCCCTTCCCGCTATTTCCGTTTCTGTCGGCATGCATGTCGAGCGAATCCTCAACGCGCACGATCACTTCGGGGGCGACTTGATGTTTGAGAATTTCCTCGGCCAGTTCCTCCTCGGCCGTCTTGGTCTGCACCGGATGAGTGGGATCGACAGCAAGCCCCATCAGGAAGCCGATGCGCTTGATCAGTTCCGACAGGCCTTGCAGACCCAGCAGGATGAAGCCGGCCGGCACCAGCGCATACACCGGCCAGCGGATCAGGCCGCCGGCGTTCTGCGACATCTCGCCGCTGTTGTAGGCCTGGATCACCAGCGGCCAGACCAGCTCATTGACCTTGTAGACGAAGGGAAAGAGAAAAAACACGATGCCGAGGCACTCGACGATGATCTGGGTGCGCTTGGAGAAGCGGCCGACGATGACGTCGATCTTGACGTGGCCCTGGCGCAGCATCGTATAGGCGGAACCGAGCATGACCACGGCGGCGAACAGATACCACTGGATTTCGAGGAAGGCATTCGAACTCATGTCGAAGGCCTTGCGCACCACGGCGTTGACCGCGGAGATGATGACCGCCGCGAGGACCGCCCACATCAGGTTGCGACCGATGCGTTCGTTCAGGCCGTCGATCAGTTGCGACATTTTGAGCATGGCATTCATGCGCGGACCTCCAAGGCTATTTTGTGGCCGCGCAGAGAGAGCAAGGCATGGCCTTGAGCGGCGCGAAAGTATTTGCGGAGCATCTTAACCCGAGCTTTCAACACTTGTTGATTCAAGAGCTTCTCCTCGTTTACTGCCGGTCGGCGGGACCGGTGGAATTACCCTTCGACGAGGGTTTGGGGAAGTGCTACGGCAGATGGTTCAATGGTAAGACCAAAAGCCGGCGAATGATAATGGTCGAAAATTGCCGTGTCAATAGGGTATCTTCAATTTTCGCGGGACGTAGAGTGGTCTGTTGATATTTTGGTCAGACCAATGTTATATTTTACAGATGGATGCAAAAATGACTGCACCGCGCTTGGCCGACGTGGTTGCGCGGGAGATCGAGAAAAGGGTACTTGAAGGCCGCCTGAAGCCCGGCGACCGCCTGCCCTCGGAACGCGACCTGTCGGTGCAACTTGGCGTTTCGCGGGCTTCGCTGCGGGAAGCCATCCACAAACTGGCGGCCCGCGGAATGCTGGAAAGCCGGCAGGGGGGCGGCACCTTTGTCACCGACCATCTCGATTCCAGTTTCGGCAATCCGTGGGAGGACATCCTGCGCGACCATCCGGCCGTGCATGAGGACATGCTGGAGTTTCGGCACATGCTGGAAGGGCGCGCCGCGGAATGTGCCGCGCACCGCGCCACCGCCGCCGATCGCGAGCGCGTGCGCAAGAGCCTGGAACTGCTCGAGGCCGCGTTTGCGGGCGATGACCTCGATGTCCAGGTCGATACCGACCTGGCATTCCATCAGGCCATCGCCGAGGCCTCGCACAACGTCATCGTCGGCCATTTGACGGCGAGCCTGCTGCGCCTGATGCGCGACAATCTGCGGCGCAACCTGAGTGAACTGATGCAGGTACCGGCCGCCAAGGAGCAGTTGCTCGACCAGCACCGCGCCGTGTGGCACGCCATCGAACAGGGCGACGCCGCCCGGGCGTTGGACGCTGCGGCCTACCATATCGGCTACGTGCGGCAGAACCTGACGCGCATGCTGCGCAGCGACGCCCGCAACAAGCCTTAAAATAAGCGGCATGACCGAAACCCGAATCACCCGGTTCTGCCTCGTCCGTCACGGCGAAACCGACTGGAATGGCGAAAGGCGCATCCAGGGCCAGATCGACATCGACCTCAACCGCGCCGGGCGGGCGCAGGCGCACGCCGTCGCGGAAGGCTTGCGCGGGCAGGCGTTCGCGGCGATCTACAGCAGCGACCTGCTGCGTGCCTGGCACACGGCGCAGATCGCCGTGGCGGGCCGGCAGGTCGCCGTGTCGCCGGCGCCGACTCTTCGGGAACGGCACTTTGGCGTATTGCAGGGCGTTACCTCGCTGGAGGCAAGCGAGCGGCATCCGGAGGTACATCGCCACCATCAGGCGCGGACGCCGGATTACGATTACGAGACCGGTGAATCCCTGATTGTTTTCGCCGCACGGGTCATGGCCGGGCTGGAGGTTTTGGCCGCGCGCCATGCCGGACACAGCGTGCTGGCTTTTACCCATGGCGGCGTGCTCGATGTGGTCCATCGGGCGGCAACCGGTCGAGCGCTTGATGCCCCCCGCGACTTTGCCTTGCCGAATGCCGCCCTCAACTGGGTGGAGCGCGACAACGCCGGCTGGCGGCTGGTTTCCTGGGCGGATTGTCGCCACCTGCAGCGGGCGCTCGACGAAATTCCCGGCTAGGGCGCAACTGGCAGGCCGTCGGGTGCGGGTGCTAAAATCCGCGGCTTCCCATCCATCTCCGGATTTCGCCATGTTTGCCAAGCAGAACACCCTTGCCAAGACCGATCCCGAACTCTGGGCTTCGATCCAGAACGAAAATCGCCGCCAGGAAGATCACATCGAGCTGATCGCCTCGGAAAATTACGTCTCCTGGGCGGTGATGGAAGCCCAGGGCTCGCAACTGACCAACAAGTACGCCGAGGGCTATCCGGGCAAGCGCTATTACGGCGGTTGCGAAAATGTCGATGTGGCCGAGCAGCTCGCCATCGATCGCGCCAAAGCACTGTTCGGCGCCGATGCCGCCAACGTCCAGCCCAACTCCGGCTCGCAAGCCAACCAGGCGGTGTTCATGGCCTTCCTCAAGCCGGGCGACACCATCCTCGGCATGAACCTCGCCGCCGGCGGCCACCTGACGCATGGCATGGCGCTCAACATGTCCGGCAAGTGGTTCAACGTGGTGCCCTACGGCCTCGATGAAAACGAGGAAATCGACTATGACGCGATGGAAGCCCTGGCGCGCGAGCACAAGCCCAAGCTGATCATCGCCGGCGCCTCGGCCTATGCCCTGCGGATCGACTTCGAGCGCTTCGCCAAGGTGGCGAAGGAGGTCGGCGCCATCTTCATGGTAGACATGGCCCACTATGCGGGTCTCGTCGCGGCCGGCTTCTACCCGAACCCGGTGCCGCACGCCGACGTGGTGACCTCGACCACGCACAAGACGCTGCGCGGCCCGCGCGGCGGCCTGATCCTGATGAAGGCCGCACACGAAAAGGCGATCAACTCGGCGATCTTCCCCGGCCTTCAGGGCGGGCCGCTGATGCACGTCATCGCCGGCAAGGCGGTAGCCTTCAAGGAGGCCACGACGCCCGAATTCCGCGACTACCAGGAACAGGTGATCGACAATGCCCAGGTAATGGCCAAGGTGCTGAAATCCCGCGGCTTGCGCATCGTCTCCGGGCGCACCGAGTCGCATGTCTTCCTGGTCGATCTGCAGGCCAAGAAAATCACCGGCAAGGACGCCGAAGCCGCACTGGGCCGCGCCCACATCACGGTGAACAAGAACGCGATCCCCAACGATCCGCAAAAGCCCTTCGTCACATCGGGCATCCGCATCGGCACGCCGGCCATGACCACGCGCGGCTTTACCGAGATCGAAGCCGAGCAGGTCGCCGAACTGATCGCCGACGTGCTCGATGCGCCGCAAGACGAGGCGGTGCTGGCGCGCGTGCGTGGCGAAGTCTCGGCTATTTGCAAGAAGTTTCCGGTGTATGGCTGAGAGCCATGAAATGCCCGTATTGCAGCGAGCCGAACACCCAGGTCGTTGACACCCGGGAAAACGAAGACGGCGACACCGTGCGCCGCCGTCGCCGCTGTCTGGCCTGCGACAAGCGCTTCACCACCTACGAGAGGGTCGAACTGCAACTGCCGCAGGTGGTGAAGAAGAATGGCAGCCGCACCGATTACGACCGCGACAAGCTGAAGGCCAGCATGATGCTGGCGATGAGGAAGCGTCCGGTCACGACCGAAAGCATCGACCTCGCGCTCGACCGCATCGAGGAAAAGCTGGTGCAGCTGGCGCTGCGCGAAGTGGCGTCGGATCGTATCGGCGAATTGGTGATGCGCGAGTTGAAGCGACTGGACAAGGTGGCCTACATCCGCTTCGCCTCGGTGTATCGCAACTTCGAAGACGTCGACGAGTTTTCGGAAGCCATCCGCGAAATAAAGAAGCCGCGGCAGCCCCGGGCGAAACCGTGACGGGCCGCGGCAGTTGAAAGCCGCATGAATTTTTCCGCGACCGACCACGGTTTCATGGCGCGCGCGCTGCAACTGGCGCAGCGCGGTCTTTTTACCGCGACCCCCAACCCGCGCGTCGGCTGTGTCATGGTTCGCGACGGTCGCGTCATCGGCGAAGGCTGGCACGAAAAGGCCGGAATGCCGCACGCCGAAGCCGTCGCCCTGAATGCAATAGTCGGCGCCGGCGACACGCCGACCGGCGCCACCGCCTATGTCACGCTGGAACCCTGCAGCCACTTCGGCCGCACGCCGCCCTGTGCCGATGCGCTGATCGAGGCCGGCGTCGTCCGCGTCGTCGCGGCGATGCCGGATCCGAATCCGCTGGTGGCCGGGCAGGGCATGGCAAGACTGGCCAAGGCCGGCATCGACGTCGCCAGCGGGCTGCTGGCCGCCGAGGCGCAGGAACTCAACATCGGCTTCGTTTCGCGCATGACACGCGGACGGCCCTGGCTGCGGCTGAAAGTCGCGGCCAGCCTGGACGGCAAGACCGCGCTCAACAATGGCGTCTCGCAATGGATCACCGGCCCCGCTGCCCGGCGCGACGCCCACGCCTGGCGCGCGCGATCCTGCGCCGTGCTGACCGGCATCGGCACCGTCAAGGACGACAATCCGCGTCTCACGGTGCGCGAAGTGCCGACGACACGGCAGCCCCTGCGGGTAGTGATCGACAGCCGGCTGGAAATGCCGCCCGACGCCGCCGTGCTGGAAGGCGGCAATGTGCTGATCGCCGCGGCGCAGGACAACGAGCGCGCCGCCGCCCTGCGCACGCGCGGGGCCGAGATCGTGATCCTGCCCAATACTCAGGGCAAGGTGGAACTGGCCGACCTGTTGCAGGAACTCGGCCGCCGTGGCATCAACGAAGTGCTGGTCGAGGCCGGCACGCGGCTCAACGGTTCGCTGTTGCGCGAAGGCTGTGTGGACGAACTGCTGATCTACCAGGCGCCGGTCCTGCTCGGCGACGCGGCGCGCGGCATGTTCGGCCTGACGGAACTCGTCGACCTGGCCGGCGCGATGCGGCTCAACATCGTCGAGCGCCGTGCCGTCGGCGCCGACTTTCGCATCCGAGCCCGTTTTGCGTGAGTCGAAGGCAGATGATGGCCATCGCGATTTCCCCGGCCGCGGGCTGCTGATCAACATCCTGCGCGTGTTCCACATTGCCGCCCTGGCGGGGGTTTCCGCGGCAGTGCTGGCAGGCGGCGGCCATGCGGAGCGCTGGGGCATGCTGATGCTGGTTTCGGGGCTGGGCATCGTCGCCCTCGACGCCTGGGCCAACCCGTTCTACTTCCGCCAGGCCAAAGGGCTGGGCACCCTGCTGAAGATTGCGCTGGTGGCCCTGATGGTGGTCTGGGAGGCCGGGCGCCTGCCCCTGTTCTGGTTTGTCCTGGCGTTCTCGGTCGCGCTCAGTCACGCCCCGGGACGGATCCGGCACCGCCAGTTGTTTTGATGTCCGGGGCTTAAGCGGCCGGCGCGGCGCTCCCGCAAACTGAGCACCCCGGATCGCGCGGCACGCGGATCTCGCGCCATTCCATGCCCAGGCCGTCGAGCAGCAATAGGCGTCCGGCAAGGCTGGTGCCGCAGCCGATCACCAGTTTCAGGGCTTCCGCGGCCTGCACCGTGCCTATCATCCCGGTGATCGGCGCGAACACGCCCATCACCGCGCAGCGCACTTCCTCGACATCCTGCCCTTCGGGAAAAAGGCAGTGGTAGCAGGGCGCATCGGGCTGGCGTGAATCGAATACCGCGACCTGGCCGTCGAAGCGGATCGCCGCCCCCGATACCAGGGGCTTCGCGAATTTGACGCAGGCGCGGTTGACGGCGTGGCGCGTGGCGAAGTTGTCGCAGCAGTCGAGCACGATGTCGGCCAGCGCGACTTCCTCATCCAGCCGCGATCCGGACAGTCGCTCGGTGAGCGCGATGACTCGGCATTCGGGGTTGATGTCGCCCAGCGTGCGTTTGCCGGACGCGGACTTTTCCATGCCGATCGCATCAGTGCGATGCAGGATCTGGCGCTGCAGGTTGGTCAGGTCCACCGTGTCGCCGTCGGCCAGCACCAGGGTGCCGATGCCGGCCGAGGCCAGGTAGAAGGCCGCCGGCGAACCCAAACCGCCGGCGCCGATGACCAGCGCGCGCGCTTTGACTATATTTTCCTGGCCTTCGATGCCGATCTGCGGCAGCAGGATATGGCGGCTGTAGCGCAGCAGCTGCTCGTCGGTCACGGCAGCGCCTATCTTTCCTGTCTCAATTCAGGCGGCGTTTCGTCGTGGTCGCCGTGGGGATGGTGCTCCCAGGCCTTGGAATAGACATCGTGGGATTTCTTGATCAGGCGCTCGGGTACGCGCATGTTGCGCATCTGGGTTTCCTCGCAGAAATACACCAGCGCACGCATCAGCTTGCTGTAAAGGCTGCCGTCGAGATGAAAGCCCTGTCGCACCAGGGCGGCCTCGAGCCCTTCCAGCGAGTAGTCGCTGATTTCGTACCAGATCGACAGGCTGTAGGGCGCCATGCCGTCGTCGATCTCCATGCCTTCGAGGCCGGCCAGCAGCTTGCGCGCCTGCTCGACATGCTCCGGATGCAGATGGTCGAAGCGCAGTTCGCGGTGCTTGCGCGTGCCCGGTTGCGGCACGAAGGCCGCCGGGCGCTTGCGCGGCTTGCCGTCGCGCTTTTCATCGCGCAGCTCGCGGGCCTTTTCCGGCGTCATCCTGCTCATCTTCGTTGTTCCAAAACTGGAATTCGTGAAGAAATCTCAACGTTTGATGATCTGCCAGGCTTTCAGCAGGTTAACCGCCTGCCCCAGCTGATAATCCTTCAGCGAGGCGAATTCGAGCGGCGCGTGCGGTGTTTCTTCGGCCTCGTCGGCCTTGCTGTCCTTGCCGTCTTTCTTGCCCTTGGTCTGCGGCTTGGCCGGGGCCGGCTCGGCGGGCTTTTCCTTCTCGCCGCCGAGGTGGCGTTCGAGGTCGGCCTCGCGCACCCGCTCGCGCGAGCCGCCGTTGGCGCTTTCCTCGACCACGATGTCCGGCGTGATGCCCTTGGCCTGGATCGAGCGGCCCGAGGGCGTGAAGTAGCGCGCGGTGGTGAGCTTGATCGCGGCGTTGTTGGACAGCGGCAGCACGGTCTGCACCGAGCCCTTGCCGAAGGTCTGGGTCCCCATCACGACGGCGCGCTTGTGGTCCTGCAAGGCGCCCGCAACGATCTCCGAGGCGGAAGCCGAGCCGGCGTTGACCAGCACCACCATGGGTGCGGTCCTCGCCCAGGCCGGCAGGCCCTTCATGAAGTCATCCTTGTGGCCGCGCTGGTAATCCTCCGGGCTCGCCATGTAACGACGCTTGGCGTCCTCGGTGCGGCCGTCGGTCGAGGTGACCAGCGTATTGGGTGGCAGGAAGGCGGCGGAAACGCCGACCGCACCGTTGAGCAGGCCGCCCGGATCGTTGCGCAGATCCAGCACCAGGCCCTTGATGCCGTCGCCCTTGGCGTCCTTGTCGGCCTTCGCCAGTTTGTCGAGGTGCTTCACCACGTCCGACGCGGTTTCCTCCTGGAACTGGCTGACCCGCAGATAGCCGTAGCCGCCTTCGATCAGTTTGGATTTGACGCTGGCCACCTTGATCTTCTCGCGCGTCAGCGTGACTTCGAAAGGCTTGGCTTCGCCCTTGCGCACGACGGTGAGCTTGATCTGGGTCTTGGGCTTGCCGCGCATTTTCTTGACGGCATCGCTGAGCGTGAGTCCTTTCACCAGGGTGTCGTCAAGCTTGATGATCAGGTCGCCCGATTTCAAGCCGGCCCTTGCCGCCGGGGTGTCGTCGATCGGCGCCACCACCTTGACGAAGCCGTCTTCCATGCCGACTTCGATGCCGAGGCCGCCGAATTCGCCCTGGGTGCTGACCTGCAGGTCCTTGAAGGAGTCGGCATCCAGATAGGCCGAGTGCGGGTCGAGATTCGCCAGCATGCCGCTGATGGCATGGGTGATCAGCTTCTTGTCGTCTACCGGCTCGACGTAGCCCTGCTTGATGGCGTTGTAGACATCGGCAAAGCTGCGCAGCTCTTCGATGGGCAGGGCGGTGGCAGCCGCATCCTTGCCTGCGTTGGCGGAAAAATTGAGGCTTATGAATATGCCGGCGATCAGACCGGAAACCACCAGACCGACTTGTTTCAGCTTGCTGCTCATAGGGACTCCGAATGGGTAAAGCGGGGCTTGCCGGGTTTGCGACCAGTCAGCGACTGCTGGTCCACTTCAAGGGGTCGAAGGGCTGGCCCCGATGCCTCAGCTCAAAGTATAAACCCGAGTCGGGGTTGCCGCCGCTGTTTCCCACGGTGGCGACCGATTCGCCATCCTTGATGCTGGCGCCCACCGCCACCAGCAGGGATTCATTGTTGCCATAGACCGACAGGAAATCGTCGCCGTGATCGATGACCAGCAGGTTGCCGAAGCCGCGCAGCCAATCCGAGAACACCACCGCCCCCCCCGCCACGGCCCTGACCTCGACTCCCTCGGCGGCACGGATGAAAATTCCCTTCCAGGTCGCGCCGCCTTCCGGCCTTGGCTGACCGTAGCGACCGGAAATGGTTCCCTTGACCGGCAAACGGAGATGGCCGCGCAGGGCGGCGAAGGCGCCGCCGACATTGCCGGGGTCATGGCTTTTGAGCGGTGGTGCCTTGGCCGCGTGCCCCGTGCCGCCCGGCGCGGCACCACCCGGTTTGGCACGCGGGCCGGTCTTCTTCGCCGCCGCGATCCGGGCCAGGCCTTCGATAAGCTTGCCCAGTCGCTGCTCGTCCCGTCTCAAGGTGTCGATCTCGCGCCGTTGCGCCTTGAGGCGGTCCCCTATGGCGGCCAGCGTCGTCAGGCGCTGCTTCTTGCGCGCCAGCAGTTGGGCGCGGCTTTCCTGTTCCCGGCGCTCGACCTCGGCCAACTGCGCCTGGCGTTCGCGCACCGCGTCCGCCAATTGTCTTTTTTCGGCGGCGACGGCGCGCAATTGCTGGATCAGGTCCGCCTTGGCGCGCGAGAGCTGGGTCAGGAAGTACTTGTCGCGCGCCGCCTGGTTGGGGTCTTCGCCGGAGAGCAGGAGCTTCAGCGCATCCGAATCGCCGCCGACGAACTGGCGGTTGAGCAGGCGCGCCAGCTGGTTTTGCTGCGCACCGGCCTGGCGGTCCAGGCGCTGGCTCTGCCCATCGAGGCCGGCGAGCTGGGCTTTCAGTTCGCCGCGTTCCGCGCCCAACTCATGCAGACGCCGATTTACGTCGGAGATCGCCGATTCGGTCTCGCGCAACTGGTCGGCCGCATAGGTCTTCGACTCCTCGGCCTTCGCCATGTTGCGGCGCAGGGATTCGATGCGGCTCTTCAGGTCCTGCAGTTCGTCCTTCTTCGCATCGACAGCGGCGGCAAATGCGAGCGACGCCGGGAGCAGGGAAAGAAAAAGGGCTGTGACGCAAATCCTGCGTGGAATCACGCCTTGGCTTTGCCCTGATTCGCCACCGCCTGCATCGCCGCCTTGATCGCCTCGGCGTCGCCCAGGTAGTAGTTGCGGATCGGCTTCAGGTCGGCATCCAGCTCATAGACCAGCGGCTGCGCGGTGGGAATGTTGAGGCCGACGATGTCGGCATCCGACACCTTGTCCAGATACTTGATCAGCGCGCGCAGGCTGTTGCCGTGGGCGGCGATGACCACCTTTTTGCCCGACTTGACCGCCGGTGCAATGGTCTCGTGCCAGTAGGGCAGGAAGCGCTCCACGGTGTCCTTGAGGCATTCCGTACGCGGAAACCGGGCGGCGGGAAGGTCGGCATAACGCGGGTTGCCGGTTTCCAGGCGCGGATCGTCCTCGGCCAGCGGCGGCGGCGGCGTGTCGTAGGCGCGACGCCAGACCAGCACCTGCTCGTCGCCGAACTTGGCCGCCGTTTCGGCCTTGTTGAGGCCCTGCAGGGCGCCGTAGTGGCGCTCATTGAGCCGCCAGGAATGCTGCACCGGGATCCACATGCGGTCCATTTCCTCCAGCACGGTCCTCAGCGTCTTGATCGCGCGGCGCAGCACCGAGGTATAG
>CAIZKA010000436.1 GCA_903933395.1 uncultured beta proteobacterium
CGGGCGGACTGCTTGATGGCGTCCTGATAGAGCGAGTCGCTATCGTTCATGCCAGTTCCCGCAGCGCGCGATCGAGGCCGGCCAGCAGCGCCTCGATGTCGGCCTCGTCGTTGTAGAGCGCAATGCTGGCACGGGTACAGGTCTCGGCGCCGAGCGCGGTGAGAAGCGGCTGCGCGCAATGATGGCCGCCGCGCAGCGCGAGGTTTTGTGAATCGAGCACCTGGCAGATGTCGTGCGGATGCAGGCCGGGGATGTCGAAGGAAACAATGGGCGCGCGTTGCCCTTGTTGCGGCCCGAGCAGGCGCAGGCCCGGAATGCCGACGAGGCCTTCGATCAGGCGCCGGCACAGCGCAGCTTCGCGCTCGCGGATTGCCGCCCAGTCCAGAGTCATCATCCAGTCCAGAGCGGCGGCGAGGCCGACGGCCTGGGCGATGGGCGGCGTGCCGGCTTCGAAGCGTTGCGGCGCTGCGGCCCAGGTCGACTTCTCGGGCGTCACCCCGGCGATCATGCCGCCGCCGCCGAGGAAGGGAGGCATCTGCGCCAGCGCGTCCGCCCTGCCCCACAGCACGCCGACGCCGCCGGGGCCGAAGCACTTGTGGCCGGAGAAGGCGTAGAAATCAATGTCCATGGCACGCACGTCCTGCGGGCCATGCTGCACGGCCTGCGCGCCGTCGAGCAGCACCCTGGCCCCCGCCTTGCGCGCCGCGGCGACGATGGCGGCGACATCGGTCCAGGCACCTGTGACGTTGGAGCATTGCGTGACGGCGACGAGGCAACAACGGCCGCCCATAAGTTCCGCCAGCCGCGCCAGGTCGAGCCGGCCGTCGGCGTCGACGGGAATCAGCGCCAGTTCGATGCCGCAGCGATCGCGCAGCATCTGCCAGGGCACGAAATTGCTGTGATGCTCGGCGACCGAGATCAGCACGCGGTCCCCGGCGTTGAGCGTGCTGCCGAAGGCATGGGCGACGAGATTGAGCGAGGCCGTGGCGCCGGAGGTGAACACGATCTCGTCGGCCGAGCCGGCATTGAGGAAGCGCGCCGCGCTCTGCCGCGCCCGGTCGTACGCCAGGTCGGCGGCTTCGGCGAGCCGATAGGTGCCGCGCATGACATTGGCGCGACTTGTGGTTTCGTGTTTGATCACCGCGTCGAGCGCGGCGCTGTGGATCTGCGCCGTGGCCGCGCTGTCGAGGTAGTGCAATTCCGGCGCGGCCGCCAGCAGCGGAAATTGCTCGCGCAGACTTGCGGCGGTATGGCTCATCGGCGATTCATTTGCCACTAAGCGCGTCCAGCGCCGCCGGCGTATCGACGTCGGCGAATATCGCGTCGTCGTCGAATGCCACGAGTTCGACCTGCGACGCATGGCGCTGCAAAACTTCGCGGGCACCGACGTCGCCCGCCACGGCCATCATCTCCGCAAAAAAATCGCGCGGCCAGAGTATCGGATTGCCGCGCCTGTCGTCCCTCACCGGGGCGACGATTTTCGGCTGCTGCGGATCGAAGGCGGCGAGCAGGCGATCGACATGGCCTCCTTCGATACGGGGCATGTCGCCCAGCACTACAACTGCCGCATCGGCATCGGCCGGCAGGGCGGCCAGCCCGCAGCGCAGCGAGGAGGCCATACCGGTTTCATGCCCGGGGTTGTGCACGAACTGCACGTCCAGCCCGGCGAGGCAGGCCCGCACTGCATCCGAGTCGGCGCCGGTAACCACCAGTACGGAAGTGCAGCGCGACGCCAGCGCGGCATTCACCGCACGGCGCAGCATGGCGATGCCGCCCACCGGCTGCAGCAGTTTGTTGGCACCGCCCATGCGCCGGCTGCTGCCGGCCGCCAGCACCAGCGCCGCCACCTTGCGCCCGGCCGGCACGCGCGGCGGCTCCGGCTGCGTCGCCTGTTCGTCCTCTTCCGCTTCGGCCGGGCTGCGGATCAGGCCGCCGACACCCATGGCCATGATCTCGGCACGGCCCATGGGCAGACCGGCCAGCATGCGCTGCAGCACCCAATCGAGCCCGTTCGTGCGCCGCGAGCGCGCGCAACCGGGCAGGATGATGACGGGAATGTCGCCCAGGCGCGCCAGCAGCAGCATGTTGCCGGGCTCGACCGGCATGCCGAAATGGACGATCTCGCCACCGGCGGCGACGATGGCGGCCGGTACCGTGTCCGCGCGGTCCTTGGGCACGGTGCTGCCGGCGATCAGGATCAGCGAACAGCCGGCGGCCTGCGCTTCCCGCAGGGCGGCGCTGACGGCCGCGCTGCGATGCGCGCAGCGCTGCACCAGGCCGAGGTGCGAACCGAGTTCTTCCAGCCGGCGCCGGCTGCTGGTTACCGCCGTTGCATAGTTGCGCGCCGGCTCGCCCGGCTGCCCGGTGACGATCAGGGCCGCGCGCGCCGGATGGAAGGGCAACAGGGACAAAGCGGTGCCCTGCCCCGCCGCCGCCTTGCAGGCGTCCATCACTTCGCGACCCACGGCCAGCGGGATGATCTTCACCGTAGCGACCACGGCGCCGGCCCGCACCGCGGTCAAGGGCGGCAGCGTGGCCACCGTCACGGCCTCGTCGATGGCATTGATGCCGTCGATGATGGCGGCGTCGACGCTGACCAGGCCGCGTTGCGTTGCGTACAGGTTGCAGCGCCCGGCCTGCGGTGCGCGCGCGGCGATGCCCGGAGCAACCAGGGTCGCGGCAACGGCGCCGGCGGCGGCGTTTTCATCCAGGTCGCCGGGCTCCAGCCGCGCGCCGAAAACCCGGGTGATGCCAGCGGCGGCCAGGGCCGCAAAGTCGGCGCCGGCAAGACGGCGACCTTTCTTCAAAATTCCGTCCGCGAGGCGCAGGCTGTGGGCCAGAAGCAGGCCTTCGCATTCCGCCAGCGGGAATTCGCCGAAGATCACCTGGCGGCGCCCCGGTAGCGGACCTGGATGACTTCGGCGAGGATGGACACCGCGATTTCGGCCGGCGAGCGGCCGCCGAGATCGAGTCCTATCGGCGAATGGATGCGCCCCGTCAATTCGCCCAAACCCGCGGCGCGCAGGCGCTCCAGGCGCTTCTCGTGCGTACGCCGGCTGCCCAGGGCACCGATGTAGAACAGCGCGCCCGGCAGCGCCAGTTCCAGCGCCGGGTCGTCGAGCTTGGGATCGTGGGACAGGGCGACCAACGCCGTGGCGGCGTCAAGGCCCAGACGGGCCAGCGCCTCGTCGGGCCATTCGTCGCAGAGTTCCACGCCGGGGAAACGCTCGGCCGAGGCGAAGGCGCCGCGCGGATCGATGACGATGACTTCGAATCCGGCCGCCGTCGCCATCGGCGCCAGCGCCTGGGCGATATGCACGGCGCCGACGATCAGGAGTCGCGGCGACGGCACGTAGGCCCGCGCAAACAATCGCTCATCACCGGCAAGCAATGCGCTGCGCCCGCCGGCGAGCAGGCCCGCGGCCTCGGCCGCCTGCTGCGGCGCCAGCGCCAGTTCGCCGCTGCATCCTGCCGCATCGACCACGCACTGGAGGCCATCGGCCAGGCGCGTGACGACGACAAGGGCCTCGCGCCGCTGCTGCGCCCGGGCAATGCGGGTGAGCGTGGCGGCCTTCATTCCACCGGCTCGACGAAAACCTGCACCCGGCCGCCGCAGGCGAGCCCGACCTGCCAGGCCTGCTCGTCGCTGACGCCGAACTCCAGAAGCTGCGGGCGGCCGGAAGCCATCACCTGCGCCGCGGCGTCGATCACGGCACCTTCGATGCAGCCGCCGGAGACCGAACCGACAAAATGCCCGGCTTCGTCGACGGCGAGGTGGCTGCCCTCGGGCCGCGGCGAGGAACCCCAGGTGCTGACCACGGTGGCGAGCGCGGCGGCCTTGCCGGCGGCGCGCCATTGCAGCAGGTTGGCAAACAGGGAATCGTCGTCGGTATTCACTCTTTTCATCCGCCCTCTTGTTGGGTCCGATCCGCAGTGCCGGCGGCACTTGAATTACTCTATCGACTTGCGGCGCAGGCTGCAAACGGCCTGAAAGAATTTGCAGAGCATGAAATAACGCTGCACGACAACCTGCGCCGGCTCAAATCGTATTGCAGGAAGCCGAATTAGCGATATTGAAGAAAATCCCGCGGAAGGCGAATTGACCTGCTGCCCTTGCGCCCCACGGCCCTTGCGTTGCATACAGTGTACCGTATCCGATCTTGAGCCTGCCCGCCACAGGCGAATGTGCCTTGCCGGCTGCCGGAGATGGAATGGCCACCCAAAACCGCCTGAGCTGCGGCCGCGCGTAGAATTCAGCCTCTGGGGAAGGGTGTGACAACCCTTCCCCCGATCTTTTCCACACACCAGAGGCAACCATGTCATCCGTTCCGCAAGCCTTCGAATGCGACAAGCTGATCCGCTTCCATCACTGCGATCCGGCCGGCATCGTGTTTTACCCGCAATACTTCGTGCTGTTCAATGAACTGGTCGAGGACTGGTTCAATCAGGGCCTGGGCATCGATTTCGCCCGCTTCCATGTCGAGGACGGCATGGGCGTGCCGATGGGCAGCATCACCTGCCGCTTCCTGTCGCCGAGCAAGGTCGGCGAGATGTTGCGCCTGTCGCTGTCGGTGAACCGCATCGGCCGGAGTTCGCTGGAACTGAACGTCACCGGCACTTCGGGCGGCGAGGTGCGGGTTCAGGCCACGCTCACCGTCGTTGTCGCCTCGCTGAAAAACCACCGCTCGATGCCGATTTCCGCCGACATGCGCGCCCGCCTGGAACGCTATGTGGTGCCTCCCCCGGGCTGATCGTTCTTCGCCGCCATTTCCTGCAGCGCGAGCTGAAACTCGGCGATCGACTCGGCGGTGACTTCCTCGCCACATTCGTAGCAGAAGGCCTTGCCCTTGAGTCGATCGACCCAGCGGCAGCCACAGTGGTCGCAGGCCAGTTCCGGCGCACCGCGGGGATTGTAGAAAATCACCGGCAGGCTCCGAGAAAGGCCAGGCCGAGGGATTCGAGGAAATCCTCGTAGCCGGCGTCCTGCAACTGGGCCTTGTTCCTGAAGACGAAGAACATGATGTTGCCGCGGCGGATCAGGCGCTTGATGGTCTTCAGCATGTCGCCGCCCAGGTCGGCCAGCATCGTGTCCATGGCATCCCGGTCGGCCACCAGCAGGAGGTCGACGCGGGTCGACGCCATCCCGGCAAAGCGCTCGATGCGCGCC
>CAIZKA010000437.1 GCA_903933395.1 uncultured beta proteobacterium
GCGGCTTCGGTCATTTCAACCATGAAGGTGGAGCGCCCCGACGCGAGGTCGTCCGAGGCGCCGATGCGGGTGTAGATCGCATCGATCGGCCCCAGCCGGCAACGCGCGGCGGGCACGAAGCTGCCGCAGTGAGCAAGCAGGACGATCAGCGCGGCCTGGCGCATGTAGGTCGACTTGCCGCCCATGTTGGGGCCGGTGATCAGCAGCATGCGGCGCGCGGGCGAAAGGCGCGTGTCGTTGGCGATAAAGCTGTCGATCTGCCTCTCCACCACTGGATGGCGGCCGCCTTCGATTTCGATCGCGGCCTCGTCGCAGAACTCCGGCTGGCGGTAGTCGTGACGCACTGCGGCGGCGGCGAAAGCCGTCAGGCCATCGAGTTCGGCAATGGCGCGGGCGATGCGCTGCAGGATCGGAATGTGGATCATCAGCGCGCCGAGCAACTCGTCCCAGAGCTGCTTCTCCAGGGCCAGCGCGCGCTCGTTGGCCGAGAGCGCCTTGTCCTCGAAAGTCTTGAGTTCGGGCGTGATG
Source organism: uncultured beta proteobacterium (assembly GCA_903933395.1). GTDB lineage: Bacteria > Pseudomonadota > Gammaproteobacteria > Burkholderiales > Rhodocyclaceae > Sulfuritalea. The sequence goes on from CAIZKA010000437.1 coordinate 529, forward strand.
TAGCGCTCGGCATTCTTCAGTGTTTGCCGCCGGCGATAGTCGTCGGGAATCTTCTCGACGTTGGCGTGGGTGACTTCGATGTAGAAGCCATGCACCTTGTTGTATTCGACCTTGAGATTCGCGATGCCGCTGCGGGTGCGTTCGCGGGCTTCGAGTTCGATCAGGAAGGCGCCGCAGTTGTGCTGGATCGCGCGCAACTCGTCGAGGTCGGCGTTGTAACCCGGCGCGATGACGCCGCCTTCGCGGATCAGCGCGGCGGGTTCCAGCGCGACCGCCTGGGTCAGCAGATTGACGCAAGCCTGCGGCGTGGCGAGTGCGGCAGCCAGTTCGGCCAGCCTTGTCGCCGTACCGCCAGCGCCGACTATTGGCCTGATCCCGTCGAGGCGGGCGAGGCTGTCGCGCAGCGAGGAAAGGTCGCGCGGCCGGGCGCTTTTCAGCGCAACGCGGGCGGCGATGCGGTCGATGTCGGCGAAGCCGGCCAGCGCCTTGGCAAGATCGGAATAAGGCCCGTTGCCGGCATCGCCGACCAGTGCCGCGACGGCCTCATGGCGCCCGCGCGAAATGCCACGCTCGGTCAGCGGGTGATGCAGGCAATGGCGCAGCCAGCGCGAGCCCATGCTGGTGGCGCAGGTGTCGAGCAGCGAGAGCAGGGTAGGAGCCGCTTCGCCGCGCAGGGTTTCCGAAATTTCCAGATTGCGCCGGGTTGCCGCATCGAGGCGCAGGTAGCTGCCTTCGTGTTCGACCGTGAGCTGGGTGACATGCGCCAGCGCCTGCAATTGCGTCGCCTGCGCATAGCGGTAGAGCGCGCCCGCCGCGGCCAGCGCGAGGTCTTCGTTGTGCACGCCGAAGCCGGCCAGATCGCGGGTGCCGAAATGCTCGGCCAGTGCATGCGCGGCGGCGCGTGTGTCGAAATGCCATTCGGGTAGATGCTGGCTGACGGCGCGATGCTCCGGCAGCCCCGAGCGATGGCCGTCGGCCAGCAGCAGTTCGGCTGGTCGCAGGCGCTCGAAGTGGGCGGGCAGGGCGTCGAGCGAGGTTTCCAGCAGGCGCAGATCGCCATTGGCGAGGTTGAGCCAGGCCAGGCCGGCGCGCTGGCGGTCGACGGCCAGCGCCAGCAGCAGGCTGTCGTTCTTGTCGTCGAGCAGGTTGGCGTCGGTCAGCGTGCCCGGCGTGACGATGCGCGTTAC
>CAIZKA010000438.1 GCA_903933395.1 uncultured beta proteobacterium
CCATACCGACCACGCGCCCGGCCACGTTGAGGATGATGACCACGGTGAACTGGGTGTAGTCGACTTCGCCCAGGTTGAACTTGATGCGCATGTCGACAATGGGCACGATGGTGCCGCGCAGGTTGACCACACCCTTGATGAAGTCGGGCGCGTTGGCGATGGTTGTTACCACCTCGTAGCTGCGGATTTCCTGGACTTTGAGGATCTCGATGCCGTACTCCTCCTTGCCCAGCGTAAAGGTCAGAAATTCCTGTGGCTCAGTGTCGGCGCTGGGCCCCTGTTTGGCCGAACTGGCCGATACCTGCATTGCTTCGCTCATATTCTGAATCTCCTTGGAAGTTGGATTCAATCAGTTACCACCACTAAGCCGCATCGCGCTGGAAACACTGCACCGCTACGATGCGCTGTATCGCTATTAGCGACCAGACCGTAAAATTCTTGAACATGTGAACCCGATCATTTCGCCTCGTCGTACGACACGGTACGCACCAGCGCATCGACATCGAGGATCAGCGCGACTTTGCCGTCGCCCATGATGGTGGCACCCGACACGCCGGGCACCTTGCGGTAATTCGATTCCAGACTCTTGATCACCACCTGGTGTTGCCCGAGCAGGTTGTCGACAAACATGGCACTCTTGCTGCCCTCGGACTCCACGATCACCATGATGCCGTGCTCGAAATCAGTGACCTTGGACTTGATGTTCAGAACCTCGTGCAGCGCCACCACCGGCAGGAAATCGCCGCGCACGTGCACCACGGTGCCGCCGCCAGCGATGGTCCGGATGTCCTCCTTGGCCGGCTGCAGCGATTCGGTGATGAAAGTCAGCGGAACAATGAAGATCTCCTGTCCGACCGAGACCGACATGCCGTCCAGAATCGCCAGCGTCAGGGGCAGGCGGATCGAAATGCGGGTGCCCACACCGAGCGCAGACTCGATCTCCACGCGCCCGCCCATGGCATGCACGTTGCGCTTGACCACGTCCATGCCAACGCCGCGACCCGAGACTGCGGTGACGACATCGGCGGTGGAAAAGCCGGCTTCGAATATCAGCAGCCACACTTCCTGGTCGGACATGGTGTCGCTCACTGCCAGGCCGCGCTCGCGCGCCTTGGCCATGATCTTCTCGCGGTTCAGTCCGGCGCCGTCGTCGCCCACTTCGATGACAATATTGCCGCCCTGGTGGAAGGCGCGCAGCGTGATCGTGCCGGTGGCCGGCTTGCCCGCGGCCAGCCGCTTCTGCGGCAACTCCACGCCATGGTCCAGACTGTTGCGCACCAGATGGGTGAGCGGATCGGCAATCTTTTCTATCAGTCCCTTGTCGAGCTCGGTGCCTTCGCCCACGGTCTTGAGTTCGACCTGTTTTTCGAGCTTGCCGGCGAGGTCGCGCACGACGCGCGGGAAGCGGCTGAACACGAAGGAGATCGGCATCATGCGAATCGACATCACCGACTCCTGCAGGTCGCGCGTGTTGTGTTCGAGTTGCCCCAGTCCGGTACGCAAGGACTCGTAGAGCGCGGTGTCCACGCGCGACGCGGTCTGCGCCAGCATGGCCTGCGTGATGACCA
>CAIZKA010000439.1 GCA_903933395.1 uncultured beta proteobacterium
TCACGCTCAGCTACTGTCCGGACGAGGCCAGCTATGTTGGCGCCATAGATCGCCACAAAGATAGCAAGCTGGACGTGATCGTGATCGACGGCGATCATCGCAATGCCTGCGCCAAGGTCGCCCTTGACTACATCAAGCCCAAGGGCCTCATCATTTTCGATAACAGCGATGGCCCCGAGTTCGACGAAGGAGTGGGCTACATAACTGAGCAGGACTGGAAGCGCCTGGACTTCTTTGGCACGTGTTAACGGCGTCGGATTTCCGTACAGATTTGGCGGCGGCGAGTTGGGAGCGCGGTGATCCGGTAGTGAATTTGGTTTTTGAATGTCAGGCATGAATATGCCGGTTTTACGATGTGCTGCCCGCAGGGCTTCCGGCGGATGGATTGCGCAGCAATCGTCGTCTGGCAAGCGAAGTGCGGCAGGATGGTCGCTGATGGGGTAGAAAGCTGACCGGCCGGTGGAAACGCAGGCGCGACACCGGTCCCAACCGCCAAGTCAGATCCGCTGTCGCGCCCCGAAGCCCCCTGATGAGGACGACGTTGCCTGCATAGTATTTCACGAAGCGCACGTTTGTGTCCGCTGTCCATTGGCCCTGACCGCCAATGGACCTTCCCGGAAGACGCTACCTGTGCGCCGGTTGCCGCAGCGCCGTGCTGATCTGCGGCCACTGTGATCGAGGCCATCGTTACTGCAGCGAAGGATGTGCGTCGCAGGCTCGCCGCAACTCACAGCGTGTAGCCGGCCGGCGTTATCAAGACACGCATCGCGGCCGTCGTGTCCACGCCGAGCGCCAGCGTCGATATCGCGCCAGGCAAAAGAAAGTGACGCATCGGGGTTCCCCGCCGACATCGCCTCCTGTTCAACTGACGGCCGCACCGACAGCGAAGAAATCCGACTCCGCAGGACCTTGGCACTGTCATTTCTGCCATCAACGCCTCCCGGAATTCGTGCGTCAAGACTTCCTGCGCCGTCGGATTCGCCGAAACCACCCCGACAGGAGCATGCATGGCCCTTACCCCCGAAACTGAAGCGCAGATCCTGCGCTACCATCACGCCGAACGCTGGCCCATTGGCACCATTGCCACCCAATTGCAAGTGCATCGCGATAGCGTTGCCCGTGTCCTGGCACAGGCCGGCTTGCCGCACTTGGGCGCCGTTCGCCGGCCCTGTGCAATCGATCCCTACCTGCCGTTTATCCTGGAGACCCTGACGCAGTTCCCGCGCCTGCGCGCCAGCCGCCTGTACGACATGGTCAAGGATCGAGGCTACCCCGGACGCCCGGATCACTTTCGCCACCTGATCGCCCATCACCGGCCGCGCCCGAAGTCGGAAGCGTATCTGCGTCTGCGCACCTTGCCCGGTGAACAGATGCAAATCGACTGGGGTCACTTCGGTCACCTGGAGATAGGTCGCGCCCACCGGCCCCTGATGGGGTTCGTCGCCGTGCTGTCGTGGTCGCGCCAGATATTTCTGCGCTTCTACCTCGGCGCCCACATGGAGAATTTCCTGCGCGGCCATGTCGGCGCCGTCACCGCCTGGGGTGGTTGCCCGCGTGTCGCGCTCTACGACAATCTCAAGAGCGCCGTGCTTGAACGCAGCGGCAACGTCATTCGCTTCCATCCGACGCTGCTGGCTCTGTCCGGCCACTACCATTACGATCCCCGCCCGGTGGCCGTGGCGCGGGGCAACGAGAAGGGGCGCGTGGAGCGGGCGATCCGCTATATCCGCGATGCCTTCTTCGCCGGCCGCACGTTCAACGATTTGGATGACCTCAATGCGCAGGCCGATACGTGGGTGCTCGGTCGCGCCGGCGAGCGCCGCTGCCCGGAGGACGAAACGCTGACGGTCAGTGAGGCATTCGCCCAGGAGCGAGAGCGCCTGCTGGCGTTGCCGGGAGATGCCTTCCCGACCGACGAGATCAAGGCGGTGTCGGCCGGCAAGACGCCGTACGTGCGCTTCGATCTCAACGACTACTCGATCCCGCACACTTGCGTCGCGCGCACCCTAACCGTCGTCGCGAGCCCCAAGGAGGTACGCGTCCTTGACGGCCAGGCGGTGATCGCCACGCATCCGCGCTCCTATGACCGCCGGCAGCAAATCGA
>CAIZKA010000440.1 GCA_903933395.1 uncultured beta proteobacterium
CCGTCGAGCTGGCCGCCGAGGCGGCCCACCATGCGCTGAAGGTGCTGAGAGTCGGCGCCGGCGACACGGCGATCCTGTTCGACGGGCGCGGCGGGCAATGGCGCGCCACGCTGCACCCGGCCGGCAAGGCCCTGCGTGCGACACTGGTCGCTTTCGAAGACCACGACACCGAACCGCCGTTGGCGCTGACGCTGGTGCAGGCGCTGCCCGCCAGCGACAAGATGGATTTCGTGGTGCAGAAGGCCGTCGAGCTGGGGGTCGTACGCATCCAGCCGGTGGCGGCAAAGCGCAGCGTGATCCGGCTTTCCGGAGAACGTGCCGAGCGTCGCGTGGAACACTGGCGCAACATCGCCATTGCCGCCTGCGAGCAATCCGGGCGCAATCGCGTCCCCTCCGTCGCACCAATCCTTGATCTGCCGCAATACCTCGGCATCGCAGCGCGGGAAAATGCATTACGCTTCGTCTGCGCGCCGGGAGTCACCGGATCCCTGCGCGACCTCGCGGTACCGGCCGCGCCGGTCAGTCTGCTGGTCGGCCCGGAAGGCGGTTTCGAGGAAGGCGAGCTGTTGGCGGCACATGCGGCCGGTTTCCATCCCCTGGGATTGGGGCCGCGCGTGTTGCGTACGGAAACCGCCGGATTGGGCGCCGTAGCGGCCATGATGGCACTTTGGGGAGATTGGTGATGTTCGAATCCGCGGAAATCGGTCACAAGATCGACAAGGACACTTACAAAAAAGCGGTGCCTGCCCTGCGCGCGGCACTGCAGGATGCCCAGTACGATCTCAAGGAGAACGGCAAGATTCCGGTCGTCGTGCTGGTCAGCGGCCAGGACGGCGCCGGCAAGGGCGAGACCATCAACATCCTTTACGAGTGGATGGACCCGCGCTTCATTTCCACCCTGGCATTTTCGGCACCGACCGACGAGGAAAGTTCGCGGCCGTTCATGTGGCGTTACTGGCGCGCATTGCCGCCCAAGGGCCGCGTCGGCGTGTTCGCCGGTTCCTGGTACTCAAGTCCGATCCACGACCGCCTCGAAGGCAGCATGAGCAAGGCGGACATGGATGCGCGCATCGACCAGATCAACCGCTTCGAGGCCATGCTGGTCAATGAAGGCGCGCTGGTTCTGAAGTTCTGGTTCCACCTCACCAAGGACGGCCAGAAACGCCGCCTGAAGGCCCTGGAAAAGGACCCGAAGACCGCCTGGCGCGTCACCAAGTGGAACTGGGATCGCCTCAAGACCTACGACAAGTTGCAGGATGTCGTCGGGCATGTCCTGCGCATGACCAATACGCCCTGGGCGCCGTGGATCATCATCGAAGGCGAGGATGACCGCTACCGTTCCTTGACCACGGGCAAGATCCTCCTCGAAGCAATCCGCCAGCGCCTGTCGAATGCCGGCAAGCAGACCACGCCGGTGGCGCCGCCGATACGAGTCAACATCGACGGCCGCAGCGTGCTGTCCGAACTCAATCTCGCGCACAGGCTGAGCGAGAAAGACTACGAGGAGCAACTGGCGAAGTGGCAGGGCAAGCTCTCCGAACTGGTGCGCGACCCGCGCTTCAAGGGTCGTTCGCTGGTCTGCGCCTTCGAGGGCGCCGACGCCGCCGGCAAGGGCGGCGCCATCCGCCGCATCACCGCCGCGATGGATGCGCGCGACTACCAGATCATTCCCGTGGCCGCGCCGACCGAGGAAGAACGCGCCCAGCCCTACCTCTGGCGCTTCTGGCGGCACATTCCGCGCAACGGCCGGGTGGCGATCTTCGACCGCACCTGGTACGGCCGCGTGCTGGTCGAGCGCGTCGAGGGCTTCTGCGCCGAGGCCGACTGGCTGCGCGCCTATACCGAGATCAACGACTTCGAGCACGACCTCGCCGATGCCGGCGTCATCGTCACCAAGTTCTGGCTGCAGATCAGCCAGGAAGAACAGCTGAAGCGCTTCAAGGAGCGCGAAAAGATAGAGTTCAAGCGCTTCAAGATCACCGAGGAAGACTGGCGCAACCGCGAGAAATGGGATGCCTACCAGGAATCCATCTGCGACATGGTCGACCGTACCAGCACCGGCATTGCGCCGTGGACCCTGGTCGAGGCCAACGACAAGGGCTATGCCCGGGTCAAGATCCTGCGCACGATCTGCGAACGCCTTGAAGCCGAACTTGAGGGCAAGCCCTTGCCGCGCGTGAAGCCCGAGAAACCGGCCAAGGAAGGCAAAGGCAAGAAGGCCGACAAGCAGCGGCAGGAGCCACCGAAACCGGCGGCACCGCAGAAACCGGCAGCACCTCCCAAACCGGCGCCGAAACGGCCGGCGACGGCAAGCCCGCCCAAACCCGCGCCGGCGCGATCCCGCACCACAACCCGTTCCGCAACCGCGAAGGCCACGAAAGGCAAACCCGCCAGATGACCCTGGAGACCCGCAGCAGCCAGCCCGACACCGACGCCCGCCTGGTTGCCTGGGTGCGCCAGGCGGCGCCCTACATCCACGCCTTTCGCGGTCGTACCTTCGTCATCGCCTTCGGCGGCGAAGTGCTCGAAGCCGGCGCCGCGCAGGCGTTGATCCATGACATCGCCCTGCTCGACAGCATGGGCATACGCCTGGTGCTGGTGCATGGGGCGCGGCCGCAGATCGATGCCGAGATGCACGCGCGCGGCCTGACGCCGAGGTTCCACAAAGGTCTGCGCGTCACCGACGCCGAGGCGCTGGAATGCGTCAAGCGCGCGATGGGCGTCACCCGCATCGAGATCGAGGCACTGCTCTCGCAGGGCTTGCCCAATACGCCGATGGCGGGCGCCTTCCTGCGGGTCACGGGAGGCAACTTCATCACGGCGCGCCCGGTCGGCGTGGTCGATGGCATCGACTTTCAATACACCGGCGCGATACGCAAGGTGATCGCCGAGGAAATCCAGGCCGACCTCGCCCAGGAGAACGTGGTCCTGATCACCCCGATCGGCGCCTCGCCGACCGGCGAAATCTTCAACCTGGCCTGGGAAGAAGCCGCCGAGGCCGTTGCCGTCGCGGTCAAGGCCGACAAGCTGATCTACCTGTGCGACGCGCCGGGACTGGTCACGGCCAAGGGCGCCCTGATCGACGCCGTCACCGCCGACGAAGCGCAGAAACTCGCCGCCAGGAATCTGTCGGCCCAGGCGCCGGAAATCGCCCGCGTGCTGCCCAGCGCCATACGCGCCTGCCGTGCCGGCATCGGTCGCGTGCATTTTCTCGACCGTCAGGCCGACGGCGCCATGCTCATGGAATTCTTCACCCGCGACGGCGTCGGCACGGTCATGACCAGCGCCCCGCTGGCGCAGTTGCGCGACGCGTCCATAGACGACGTCGGGGCGATACTGGGCCTGATCGAGCCGCTGGAAGCCGACGGTACCCTGGTCAAGCGCGGACGCGAGCGGCTGGAAATGGAAATCACCCGATTTTCGGTGGTCGAGCACGATGGCGTCATCGTCGGTTGCGCCGCGGTCTATCCCTTTTCCACCGAAAAGGCAGCCGAACTCGCCTGCCTCGCCGTGATGCCGGACTTTCGCCGCAGCGGCTACGGCGAACAGTTGTGCAAGCACATCGAAGGCCGCGCCAAAAAGCTGAAACTGAAGCGCCTCTTCGTCCTCACCACGCGCACCGCGCACTGGTTCATCGAGCGCGGCTTCGCCGAAGCCGGCGTCGACGACCTGCCGGCCGCCAGGCGCGAGCTCTACAACCTGCAACGCCGTTCGAAGGTGCTCGTAAAGCCGCTTTAACGCTCATGGCACCGAGCGCCACCCGCAAAAGATGAAACACGCGAAAGCCAATTGGTCGCCCGCCCCCCTTCCCCCCTCGCGGGGGGTTACCAGTCGGCGCGCTGCGCGCGTCCATCACAGGGGACTCCGAACGAGTTGTCTACTTTAAAGGAGGTCGCATGCTCAAGCTGAACGTAAACGGCACGCTCCACGAAGTCGATGTCGAGCCGGACATGCCGCTGTTGTGGGTGTTGCGCGACCATCTGGCCCTGCCCGGCGCCAAGTATGGCTGCGGTGTGGCGCAATGCGGCGCCTGCACGGTACTCGTCGACGGTGCGGCGGTGCGCTCCTGCGCCATGACAGCGGCGGCAGCCGTCGGCAGGAAAGTGGTGACCATCGAAGGCCTGGCGGCGGACGGCCTGCACGCGGTACAGCAGGCCTGGATCGAACACGAAGTGCCGCAGTGCGGTTACTGCCAGACCGGCATGATCATGTCGGCCGTGGCCCTGCTCAAGGACAAGCCGCGGCCCACGGACGGCGAGATCGACGCGGCGATGACCAACCTGTGCCGCTGCGGAACCTACACCCGGGTGCGCGAGGCGATACATGCAGTCGCCGGCAACGCAGCGCCGAAGAAAGCCTAGGAGGCCCGCGCCATGAACATCAATCGCCGCGGATTTCTCAAGGCCTCGCTCGCACTGGGCGGCGCCTTCTCGCTCGAATTTTCCTTCCCGCTGGCGGCGATGGCGGCGCGCGGCCTGCCTGCGCCCGAAATCAATGCCTGGGTGGTGATCCATCCGGATGACCGGGTGGTGGTACGCATCGCCCGTTCGGAAATGGGCCAGGGAACCTACACCGCGCTGGCGCAGCTGGTGGCCGAGGAACTGGATTGCGACTGGGACAAAGTCAGCTCCGAATTCGCCTCGCCCAACGAGCACTTCCGCAGGAAGCGCATCTGGGGTTCGATGTCCACCGGCGGCAGCCAGGGCGTGCGCACTTCGCAGGATTACGTGCGCAAGGCGGGCGCCGCAGCGCGCCTGATGTTGATCGACGCCGCCGCCGCGCGCTGGAAGGTGCCGGCCGCCGAGTGCACGGTGGAGCGCGGCGTCATCACGCACCGGCCCAGCGGACGCACGCTGCGCTACGGC
>CAIZKA010000441.1 GCA_903933395.1 uncultured beta proteobacterium
GCATCGCTTGCCGCGATCGGACTGTCCGCTGCACTCACCACCCCGGCATTCGCTGCCGAAGAGCAGTTCTTCCCGTTGCTTGTTTATCGCACCGGCGCCTATGCGCCCAACGGCGCACCTTGGGCCAACGGCTTCCTTGACTACCTGAAGCTGACCAATGCCCGCGGGGGCGTCAATGGCGTCAAGATGATCTGGGAAGAGTGCGAGACCGGCTACGCCACCGACCGTGGCGTCGAATGCTACGAGCGCCTGAAGGGCAAGCATGGCGGCGGGACCGCAGTGCAGCCCCTGTCCACCGGCATCACCTTCGCCCTGACCGAAAAGGCCCCGGTCGACAAGATTCCCGTAATCACCGCCGGCTACGGCCGCAGTGAATCCCAGGACGGCTCAGTATTCGGCTGGAACTTCCCTCTGGTCGGAACCTACTGGATGGGTGCCGACGTGCTGGTGCAGCACATCGCCAAGAAAGAGGGCGGCGTCGACAAGCTGAAGGGCAAGAAGTTCGCTCTCGTATATCACGACAGCCCCTACGGCAAGGAGCCGCTCGCCCTGCTGCAGGACCGCGCCACGATGCACGGCTTCGAGCTGTCCCTGCTGCCGGTCGCCCATCCGGGCGTCGAGCAGAAGGCCACCTGGCTGCAGATTCGCCAGAACAAGCCCGACTATGTCTTCCTCTGGGGCTGGGGCGTGATGAACTCGACCTCGCTCAAGGAAGCCCAGGCTACCGGCTATCCGCGCGAAAAGATGTACGGAATCTGGTGGGCGGGTGCCGAGCCTGATGTCAAGGACGTCGGTGACGGCGCCAAGGGCTACAACGCCCTGGCCATGCAGCATGGTGCCGAACAGGGTTCCAAGGTGGTCAAGGAAATTCTCGAGAAACTGCATGCCAAGGACCAGGGTACCGGTCCGAAGGAGGAAGTCGGCCAGGTGCTGTACATGCGCGGCCTGATTTCGGCCATGCTCGCGGTAGAAGGCGTGCGCGTAGCGCAGGAGCGTTATGGCAAGGGCAAGCGCATCACCGGCGAACAGATGCGCTGGGGCCTGGAGCACCTCAACCTCGACCAGAAGGCGCTGGATGCCATGGGCCTTGCCGGCGTGATGCGCCCGGTGCAGACGTCCTGCCTCGACCACATGGGTTCGGCTTGGGCGCGTGTCCATACCTGGGACGGCAAGAAGTGGAATTTCACGTCCGACTGGTATCAGGGCGACGAGAAGGTGCTGCGCCCGATGGTGATCAGTGCGGCGGGCAAGTATGCCGAAGAGAAGAAGATCGTGCGGCGCACCGCCGAAGACTGCAAGAAGTAACGGGGATGTGACGTAAAGGGCCTCCCGGACGGGGCGTGGTTTGCCCCGTCCGGATCCTGGCCTTGATCGGGCCTGCGTTTTGCGAAAGAACACATGACTACTGCCAACATACTTCTCAACGTCAATAGCATCGAGGTGATCTACAACCACGTGATCCTCGTGCTCAAGGGCGTTTCGCTGTCGGTGCCCCAAGGCAGCATCGTCGCCCTGCTGGGCGGCAACGGTGCCGGCAAGACCACCACCCTGCGCGCCGTGAGCAACCTTCTGCATGGCGAACGCGGTGAGGTGACCAAGGGTTCGATCGAATGCCGCGGCGAGCGCATCGAAGCGCTGACGCCGGCCGACCTGGTGAAGCGCGGCGTGGTACAGGTCATGGAAGGCCGGCATTGCTTCGGCCACCTGACCATCGAAGAGAACCTGATGACCGGCAGCTACACGCGTACCGACGGCAAGGCCGCCGTGGCGCAAACGCTGGAGAAGGTGTACAACTATTTCCCCCGCCTGAAGACGCGTCGCACCAGCCAGGCGGCCTACACCTCGGGTGGCGAGCAGCAGATGTGCGCCATCGGGCGCGCCCTGATGGCCAACCCGACCATGGTGCTGCTCGACGAACCGTCGATGGGCCTCGCGCCCCAGATCGTCGACGAGGTATTCGGCATCGTCAAGGATCTCAACCAGCGGGAGAAGGTCACTTTCCTGCTGGCGGAACAAAACACCAACATGGCGCTGCGCTATGCCGACTTCGGCTACATCCTGGAGAACGGCCGCGTCGTGATGGAAGGCGCCGCGTCGGAACTGGCCAACAACGAGGACGTCAAGGAGTTCTACCTCGGCATTTCCTCGGGGGAGCGCAAGAGCTTCCGCGAAGCCAAGCACTACCGCCGCCGCAAGCGCTGGCTCGCGTGAGGGCTGCGGATCACGCGGCGCGCTGCGGCGTTGCTCAAGGCCTCGTTTAGAGAAACTAAACGTCGGCCTTTCGCGCCTTGCATCGCTTGGTGCTCCACACCCCTCACCCGTTGCATCAAGCCCGGGCTTTGCGGCCTCACTCACCCTCGGAGCATCGTGACATGTCGAAGCATTTTGACGCCCTCGAAACCCGCACCGCCGACGAACGAAAGTCGGCGCTGGCGACACGGCTGCCGCAGCAGATCGCGCATGCCAAGACCACTACTGCGTACTTCGCCGAGTCGCTGAAGAACGTCGATGCCGCCGCGATCACGTCGACGGCCGCCCTCGTTGCCTTGCCGGTAGTGCGCAAGAGCGACCTGATCGAATTGCAGAAGCAGCAGCGCCCTTTCGGCGGCCTGGCGGCATCGGGCTGGGGTCGCCTCGGGCGCGTGTTTTCCTCGCCCGGGCCGATCTACGAACCGGAAGGCCGCGTCGCGGATTACTGGCGCACGGCGCGCGCGCTGTATGCCGCCGGGTTTCGTTCCGGCGACCTGGTGCACAACAGTTTTTCCTACCACATGACGCCCGGCGCCTGGATACTCGAAGCCGGCGCGCATGCCTTGGGCTGCACGGTGTTTCCGGCCGGCGTCGGCCAGACCGAGCAGCAGGTGGCGGCGATGGCCGACCTCGCCCCGAACGGCTACGTCGGCACGCCGTCCTTTCTGCGCATCCTGTTGGAGAAGGCCGACGAACTCGGCATCAAGCTGCCGTCATTGACCAAGGCGCTGGTCTCGGGCGAAGCTTTCCTGCCACCGGTGCGGGATGCGCTGCTGGTGCGCGGGGTTGCCGGCTACCAGGCCTATGCCACGGCAGAACTTGGCGTCATCGCCTATGAAACCGAGGCGCGGCAGGGATTGGTGATTGACGAGGGCGTGATCGTCGAGATCGTGCGGCCCGGCACCGGCGATCCGGTGGCGGAGGGTGAAGTCGGTGAAGTGGTGGTGACCACCTTCAATACCGACTACCCGCTGATCCGATTCGGGACCGGCGACCTGTCGGCCTTCCTGCCGGGGGGCTCGCCCTGCGGACGCACCAACATGCGCATCAAGGGCTGGATGGGCCGTGCTGACCAGACCACCAAGGTCAAGGGCATGTTCGTCCATCCGGAGCAGGTCGCCGCGGTGGTCAAGCGTCATCCCGGGATTGCCCGGGCGCGCCTGGTGGTGACGAATCCGGACAGTACGGACCAGATGACGCTGAGCTGCGAGGTCGGCGCCGTCGAAGCGGGCATGGAGGCGGCCATTGCCGACAGCGTGCGGGATATCACGAAGCTGCGTGCCGAAGTCAGTCTGGTGGCCGTCGGCAGCCTGCCGAATGACGGCAAGGTCATCGAAGACAGCCGGAAGTACGACTGAACCTTCTTCCGGCCCGGGCCGGCGCCTCGTTTCAGGTGCCGACCTCTTTTGCCTGCAGCCGGCCCTGTGTTTTGCTACTTGGCCTTGCCGCCCGATTTCGGCGGCGTCGGCTCAGTCGCTGCGGGAGAGGCAGAAGACTCCGCGCCAGACGGCTGGCCGGCGTTTTGCATGAAATTCCACGGCCACAGTGCCGGATTGGCAAAGGGGTTGGCCTGGCCTTCCGGGCTGCTTCCCGACTGGCTGATGGCCTGCAGTGCCGACAGCGTCGCGCGCTGCATTTCAAGTCCCTGAATGGTCATCTGCAGCATGCTGATGTTGTTCTTGAGCCAGCCTTCGACCGCCCTGAGGTCGGTAATGCGCTTCTCCAGCTCGTTGGTGTCCAGCGTCGGCGTTACCAGGCCGGGCAGGGGCATCCCGCTATTGCCCCACAGGGACTTCAGGAACTCCATCGGATCGGTCGGCGTTGTGCTCATGGTCATTGCTCCCAAGTTAATCGATTGATCTTACCGCAGTGCCGCCCCGTGCGCCAAAGCCATCCTGGCCTTCGCCGGGTTTTAAATGGCAGCGGGCCAATGTCGGTCTGCCGGCTCAGGCCAACCCCAGCCGCGTCTTCAACGCAGCCTGTTCGGGGCCTGCGGCATCGATGCTGCGCCGTTTGACATGACCGAAGCCGCGAATCTTCTCAGGTAGCCTGGCCAGCGCAATGGCGTCGATCAGTGTCGCCCGTTCCAGCTTCGGCAGCAAGGCGGCGAGATCCGCTTCATAGTCGGCCAGCAAGGCCCGCTCCAACCGCCGCTCTTCGCTGCGGCCGAAGACATCCCAGCGCGAGCCCCGATATCGGCGGGCCTTTGCCAGCCACTTGAACACCGTGAGCATCCAGGGGCCGAAAGCCATTTTCTTCACCCTGCCGGTCGTCGGATCGGGACGCGCCAGGAGCGGCGGCGCCAGATGGAAACGCAGCGTGTAGTCGCCTTCGAAACCCTCGCTGATTTTCTGCACGAAGTCGGTTTCGGCATACAGCCGCGCCACTTCGTATTCATCCTTGATCGCCATCAGCTTGAACAGATTGTGCGCGACGGCTTCGGTCAGCTGCGAGGAATTGATGGCGGCTTCCGCGACGCGGACTTTCTCCACCTGCAGCCGGTAATGTTCGGCGTAGGCGGCATCCTGATAATCCGTGAGAAAGCTCTGGCGCCTGGCTATAACTTCGTCGAGAGTCGGCGCCGGCGGTACGGCGACTTGTGGCCGGGCGTAGGCAGTTACGGCGGCCGGATCGTGTGCCGCGCGCCGGCCCCAGAGAAAAGCGGCGCGACTCATCGCCACCGCCGTGCCGTTGAGTTCGATGGCGCGATCGATGGCCTCCCCGGATACCGGCACCATGCCCTGTTGCCATGCGTAGCCGAGCAGGAACAGGTTGCCGGCGATCGAATCCCCGAGCAGGCGCAGGGCGAGATCCGAGGCCTGGATGAAATGCGCCGCGCCGCTGCCGACCGTTTCGCCGATCAGGGTCTGCATGCGTGCCAGCGGAAACTGCCAGTCCGGATTGCGCGTGAAGTCGGCCGTCGGGGTTTCCGCGCAATTCACCACCACGCGCGTGCGGCCGGTCTGCATGCGCGTCAGGGCGTCCGGCGAAGCGGTGACGATCATGTCGCCGCCGATGACCGCGTCGGCTTCACCGGTGGCCACGCGCACGGCGTGAATTCCTTCGGGGTCATCGCAGATGCGCACGTGGGAAAACACCGCGCCGCCCTTTTGCGCCAGTCCCGTCATGTCGAGCACCGTGATGCCCTTGCCGTCGATATGCGCTGCCATGCCGATCAGTGCGCCGATGGTGACCACGCCGGTGCCGCCGACGCCGGTGACTAGTATCCCGTAGGGCTTTGCCGTTGATGCAAGAGTCGGCGCCGGCGGGACGCCGAATGAATCGCCGCCACCGGAACCGGCAAGACCGCGGCCCTTCTTCACACCACCGCCGAGAACTGAAACGAAGCTCGGACAAAAGCCGTTGGCGCAGGAGTAATCCTTGTTGCAGGCCGACTGGTCGATCGCGCGCTTGCGGCCGAATTCGGTTTCCAGCGGCACCACGGCGAGGCAGTTGGACTGCACGCCGCAGTCGCCGCAGCCTTCGCAGACGGCCTCGTTGATGAACAGCCGGCGCGGCGGATCGATCATCCTGCCGCGCTTCCTGCGGCGACGTTTTTCCGCTGCGCAGGTCTGGTCGTAGATGATGGCCGAAATACCGGGGCATTCGCGCATGTCGCGCTGTATGGCATCGAGTTCGTCGCGATGCCGGATCGGCACGCCGTGCGGCAGGTCCGGGTGGCCGTAAGCGCGCGGCGTGCCGTCGGTGACGACGACGACGTGATGCACACCTTCGGCATGCAGCTGGTACGCGATCTGCGGCACCGAAAGATTGCCGTCATGAGGTTGGCCGCCGGTCATGGCGACGGCATCGTTGTAGAGGATCTTGTAGGTGAGGGTGACACCGGATGCCACCGCGGCGCGAATCGCCAGCGAGCCCGAGTGGAAGTAGGTGCCGTCGCCGAGGTTGACGAAGACATGGCGTTGTTCGGTGAAAGGGGCCTGGCCCATCCAGGCGGCACCTTCGCCGCCCATATGTGAAAAGGTCGCCGTGGCGCGGTCCATCCACAGCACCATGAAATGACAGCCGATGCCGGCCAGCGCGCGTGAGCCCTCGGGCACCTTGGTCGAACTGTTGTGCGGGCAGCCCGGGCAGAAGTAAGGGGTTCGCGCGATAGGGATCACCGGCGAGGCTGAACGCTCCTTGGCCTCGATGATCGCCAACCGGTCGCGGATGCGCGGCGAGGTGAAATGGCGGCCGATGCGGTCGGCGATGACGCGGGCGATTTGCGCGGGAGAGAGTTCGCCGGAGGCCGCCAGCAGCCAGCGGCCGTTGGGCAATGCCCATTCACCCTGTTCGTCGAACTTGCCGATGACGCGCGGGCGCACGTCCTCGCGCCAGTTGTAGAGCTCCTCCTTCAACTGGTACTCGATCAGCTGGCGCTTTTCTTCGACCACCAGAATTTCTTCGAGACCTTCGGCAAAGCGCCGCACGCCGTCGGATTCGAGCGGCCAGACCATGCCGACCTTGTACAGCCGGATACCGATCTCGGCGGCGAGCTGGTCGTCGATGCCGAGATCGTCGAAGGCCTGGCGCACGTCGAGGTAGGACTTGCCGGTGGTGATGATCCCGAGCCGCGGATTGGGCGAGTCGATCACGACCTGGTTCAGCCGGTTGGCGCGGCAATAGGCCAGCGCGGCATACAACTTGTGGTCGAGCAGCCGTGCTTCCTGCACCAGGCGGTCGTCGGGCCAGCGGATGTTGAGGCCGTCCGTCGGCAAGGCGTAATCGGTGGGCAGCACGATCCGTACGCGGTCGGGCGAAACATCCACCGACGCCGAAGATTCGACGGTATCGGCGACGGCCTTGAAGCCCACCCAGCAACCCGAATAGCGGCTCATCGCCCAGCCGTGCAGGCCGAGGTCGAGATAGTCCTGGACGCCTGCCGGCACCAGCACCGGCATCATCGCCGCCTTGAAGGCATGTTCCGACTGGTGTGCCACGGTGGATGAGCGCGCGGCGTGATCGTCGCCGGCCACGGCCAGTACGCCGCCGTGCTTCCAGGTGCCGGCGGAATTGGCGTGCTTGAATACGTCGCCGCAGCGATCGACGCCCGGACCCTTGCCGTACCACATGCCGAAGACGCCGTCATGCTTCGCGCCGGGCGAAAGATTGACCTGCTGCGTTCCCCAAAGCGCCGTGGCGGCCAGGTCTTCATTGACGCCGGGCTGGAACACGACCCGGTTCTGGCCGAGATGCTGTTTCGCTTTCCACAGCGCCTGATCCAGGCCGCCCAAAGGGGAGCCGCGATAGCCGGAAACATAGCCGGCGGTATTCAGACCGGCCAGGGCGTCGCGTTGGCGCTGCAGCAGCAGCAGCCTGACCAGTGCCTGGGTGCCGGTAAGGAACACTCGGCCCTGGCTGAGGGCGTATTTGTCCTCAAGGGTGATGTTGCGCAGTGGCGCGTTCATGGCTGGGGCAGGATCTTGCCCGGGTTCATGGTATTGCCGGGGTCGATCGCATGTTTCAGCGCGCGCATCAGTTCGATGGCGACGTCGCCATGCTCCAGTGTCATGTAAGCCTGCTTGCCGATGCCGACGCCATGCTCGCCGGTGCAAGTGCCATCCATGCGGATCGCGCGTTGCGCCAGGCGCGAGGCGAAGCCCTTGGCGCGGGCAATTTCCTCGTCGTTGTCGGGATCGACCAGCAGCACCAGATGGAAGTTACCGTCGCCGACGTGGCCCACCAGAGGGGCCACAAGCTGGCACGCGTCCAGATCGAGGTAGGTTTCGGCGATGCAGTCGGCCAGCCGCGAAATCGGCACGCAGACATCGGTGGTCAGCGCCCGGCAGCCGGGCTTGAGTCCGATGCTGGCGTAGTAGGCGTCGTGCCGCGCCTGCCACAGCCGGCTGCGATCTTCGGGACGCGTGGCCCACTCGAAATCCTGGCCGCCGTGATCGGAGGCTATCTCCTGCACCGTTTCGGCCTGTTCCTTGACGCCGCCGGGCGAGCCGTGAAATTCGAAGAACAGGGTCGGCTCTTCGCGCAGGGAGGTCTTGCTGTGGCGATTGATGGCCGTGATCGCCAGCTTGTCCAGCAGTTCGATGCGTGCCACCGGGACGCCGAGTTGTATGGTCTGGATCACCGTCTGTACCGCGGCCGCCAGCGTCGGGAAGGCGCAGACGGCGCTGGAGATCGCCTCCGGAACGGGATAAAGCCGCACGGTGAGCTCGGTGATGATGCCCAGCGTGCCTTCGGAACCCACCATCAAGCGCGTCAGGTCGTAGCCGGCCGCTGATTTGCGGGCGCGGCCGCCGGTCTTGAGGATGCGTCCGTCTGGCAGCACCACCGTCATGCCCAGCACGTTCTCGCGCATGGTGCCATAGCGCACGGCATTGGTGCCGGAGGCGCGCGTCGCGGCCATGCCGCCGAGGCTGGCGTCAGCGCCGGGATCGATCGGGAAGAACAGGCCGGTGCCGTTCAAGGCGGCATTCAGCGCTTTCCGCGTGACGCCGCATTGCACCGTGGCGTCGAGATCCTCCTGCCGCACGGCGATGACCTGGTTGAGCGCCGACAGGTCGATGCAGACCCCGCCCTGCACTGCCAGCAGGTGACCCTCGAGCGAGGTGCCGGTGCCAAACGCGATGACGGGCGTGCGATGGCGATGGCAAAGGCCGACGATTTCGGCGACTTCCGTCGTGGATTCGGCAAACACCACCGCGTCCGGCGGCATCGGCGCATGCGAGGACTCATCCTTGCCGTGATGCTGGCGGACTGCAGCGGCCACGGAGAAGCGCGTGCCGAACCGGGAGGCGAGTGCTTCGGCCAGCTCCTGCGACAGCTGGGGTCGGTCGGCGGGGGCATTCATGGCGATCTCCGGCATTGGGGATGGTGGCGGGATTCTACGCCCCGCCCCTATCCATTTGAGCGTGATGGCGGAGGGGGGGGGATGCCGCGCCGCAGCATCGCAGGTCCGGCCAGCAAAGAGCCCAAATAGCGAGGGTTGACTTATTCGTTGACGGTACCGCCGAATTTGGAGATAATCACGGGTTCAGCTGGAGGGGTTCCCGAGCGGTCAAAGGGATCAGACTGTAAATCTGACGGCTCTGCCTTCGAAGGTTCGAATCCTTCCCCCTCCACCAGCATGTAGTAGAAACAGATAGTTACACGGCGATTGGCGAAAACGGACAAGTAGGGCGGGCGGCGGTAGTTCAATGGTAGAACATCAGCCTTCCAAGCTGATTACGCGGGTTCGATTCCCGCTCGCCGCTCCAGGCAGTTTTTCAGAAGGGTTTCAGCCCTTGTAGCTCAGTGGTAGAGCACTCCCTTGGTAAGGGAGAGGTCGCGTGTTCGATCCACGCCAAGGGCACCATTTTTTTAGTGCATTTATTGTTGGGGTAATTGACATGGGAAAAGCGAAATTTGAGCGGACGAAGCCGCACGTAAACGTGGGGACGATTGGTCACGTAGACCATGGCAAGACGACGTTGACGGCGGCGATGACATCGGTGCTGGCGGCGATGTTTGGTGGCGAGGCGAAAGCCTACGACCAGATTGATGCGGCACCGGAAGAGAAAGCCCGGGGCATCAC
>CAIZKA010000442.1 GCA_903933395.1 uncultured beta proteobacterium
CGGTTGGGAATCGGCTCCAGCGTAATGCCGAAGAGTTGCGGCTGGGCGATGATGTTCTTGATCGCCTGCAGCTTGGGTACGTAGTAGGCCGTCTCGGTCGGCATTTTGAGGCTGCGGTAATCGGTGGGCAGGCCCAACCTCCGGTTCTTCTCTACGGCGCGCCCGACCGCGTTCTCGCCCCAGTTGTAGGAAGCCAGCGCCAGATGCCAGTCGCCGTGCATTTCGTAGATGGTCTGCAGGTAGTCGAGCGCGGCGCCGGTCGAGGCGACGATGTCGCGGCGCTGGTCGAACCAGGTGTTCTGCTGCAGCTTGTAGGTCTTGCCGGTGGCGGGGATGAACTGCCACATGCCCAGCGCCCGCGCCGACGAGTAGGCCAGCGGATTGAACGAGCTTTCGACCACCGGCAGCAGGGCCAGTTCGGTCGGCATGCCGCGCTTTTCCAGTTCGACGACGATGTGGTACAGGTAGCGCCGGCTGCGCTCGAAGATGCGCTTCAGGAGGTCCGGCCGGTTCAGGTACCAGGCCTGGCGGTCGGCGACCAGCGGACTGTTCAGGTCGGGCATGGAAAAGCCGTTGCGCATGCGCTGCCAGAGGTCGTCGGGCGGCGTGGTGAGGTCGATGGTGGGCATCGGCGGCAGGTCGTCCTTCACCTCCTGCGAAGGGTCGGGCAGCGCAGGCACCGCGGGCGGCGGCGGGGCCAGGTTCAGGACCGGCGGCGGTCCCAGTTCCGCCGTCAGTTGCAGTGCCTGCTCGGCGCAGGCAAGGCCGGCAAGCAGGAACAGCAGGGTCGGAATCAGGCGGCGGAGCAGAAGGGGCATCGGACTTAATGGGGGCACCGGCAGCGGTGCGCGTGAAGGCGGCGCATCTTAGCATCCGCAGGGGCACCGTCGGCGATACTTCTTACACGCTGCCGATCAGCTGCTGGCGCAGGGCGACGAGTTCGTGTCTTTCGGTTTGGGCAAAATGCCCCCGCTTGTTGCGGGTGACAAATTCGCGCTTGATGGCGAAAATCAGTCCGGGTACCAGCCAGAGTCTTGCCTCTAGCCGGGAGCTCTTGGTCATGTTCCAGCCGTTCCCTTCGATCAGGAAGGTATCGAAGCGTCCCGCAAGAACGGTGATGGTTTCCCGTTTCACGATCTGCAGGTCATAGTAGGCGTTTGACTGCTGCCCGTCCCTGGTTCTGCGGAAAGCGGCGGTCCATTTCTTGCCGATCTGAAACTCGGCGGGTATGAACTGGACCGGGGTATCGAACTCGACCGGCCCGTTCTTGATCGAGTTGCCCATCAGGTCAGTAATCGTGCTGCCATTGTTGAATTCGACCCGATCCTGGTCGTAATCCACCCGGGTTACGCGCGGGTGGTAGGTTCGTTCCTCGACGCCGGTCAGGTAGTCCGTTTGCCGGATGGTGGCCTCGTCCCCGACAGTAAAAATGCGGCCGAGCCGATAGCGCCCGGCGGAGTAGGGATTGGCCGAAGGCGTGATCAACGCCGGCACGGGCACGCCGGCCCGGATGTCGATCGCCGGCACGCCGGAGGAGGCGGGCGTCGGGCGCGTTGCCGGATCCGCAGCGGATTCGGCGGCCGCGGGTGAGGGTGCCTCGGTGGCGGCCGGCTTCGCGGCCGTCTGCTTCGCCTGCTCGATGCGTTTTTGCTCCGCCGCCTGGCGTTGCTCATCCTGCCGCTTGCGCTCCGCGGCAAGGCGCTCGGCCTCGGCGATCCGCTGGCGCTCGTGATCGAGGCGTTCCTGCTCCTCCCGGCGCCTGGCTTCGAGGCGCTGCTGTTCTTCCTCGCGCCGGCGCTGTTCCTGCCGCTGCTGCTCTTCGAGTTGCTGGCGTTCGGCGGCAAGAGCCTGCGCCTTGGCGAGGCGTGCCCGTTCGCGTTCCAAGCGCTCCTGGTCGAGGCGCTTTTGTTCGTTCAGGCGCTTCTGTTCTTCCTCGCGCCGGCGGGCTTCCTGCTGTTGCTGCTCCTCGAGCTTCCTGCGGTCGGCGGCAAGCTGCTGCTCCTGCGCCACGCGAGCCCGCTCGCGCTCGGCACGCTCCTGCTCGAGGCGCTGCTGTTCCTCGCGTTGCCGCTTCTCGGCGGCCAGTTTCTCGTCTTCCGCCAGCAGGCGGGCCAGGCGCAACTGGGCGATCTCGGCGAAGCGGCCATTGGGAAAGGCCTGCAGGTAGCTTACCCAGTCGCCGGTCTTTTTCGACGACTTGATGCGTGTCCATTCCGTGACGTCGGCCTCGACCAGTTGCTCCAGCTCGGTCTCGGAGTGTTTCTTCTGGCCTTCGTTGAATATGAAGATGTCGCCTTCCAGCGAGGTGGTCTCCCACGGGATTTGCTCGCCGTGCGAGGCCAGGCGCACATTGAGGCGCACGCGCTTCAAGGCATCCTCGATGCGGGTATTGCGCTTGCCCAGTTCGCGCACCAGGTTCTCGGTGTAGAGGCCGTTCTGTCCTTCGCCGTCGGAGGCGACGTTGCCGGGCGAGGTGGCATAGGCCAGCAGGCTGCCGACGGGGGCGTCGAACTGCGACAGGCCCCTCTGCTCCGGCCGGTAGCCGGCGCCGAAGGGGTTGTTGCGGCAGGCGTCGAGGATGACCACGAAGGTCTTGTCCTTCGCCGCGCTCAACTGGCCGAGCAACAGGCTCAGATCGACGCAGCGCTGCTTCATGTGCTCCTGCGTTTCCACCACCGCGTCTACCGGCAGCAGGTAATTGCGCCAGTCGAGCTGGGCGCCGTGGCCGGCGTAGTAGAACACCACCAGCCTGGTTTCGGGGCGCTTTGCCGCCGCGCCGAAGCGCTCGATGGCGGCCAGCATGTCGCTGCGCGTGGCGTCAAGATGGGAAGTAACCGTGAAGCCGGCCTGGCTGAACAGGCCGCCGACCGCCCTGGCGTCGTTGGCCGGATTGATAAGCGGGGCGTCGCGGTAGGCGCTGTTGCCGATGACCAGGGCCAGGCGCGAGGGATCCGGCGCCGACCACGCCGGCCGGAAATACAAGGCCGGCGGGACAGCCGCGAGGACCTTGATGAAGCTGCGTCGTGTCGTCATCAATTCAGGCCTTGCTCAAAAACGGTTCTTCCACTCGCGGATGGCGGCGAAGGTTTCCACGGCGTCGGCCGGAACATGCCCGAGGCGGCTGGCCGCGGCGGCGCGCACGGCGGGTGCGTCCCAGCGCAGGAAGGGATTGGTTTCGAGTTCAAGCTTGATGCGGGTGGGGACCGTCGCGCGGCGCGCGGCGCGATCCCTGGCCACGTCTTCGCAGCGCCGCTGCACGGCGATGTTGCCCGGTTCGACGGCGGCGGCGAAGCGCAGGTTGCTCTGGGTGTATTCATGGGCGCAATAGACAAGAGTCGGCGCCGGCAGCACGGCGAGCCTGGCCAGCGAATCCTGCATCTGTGCCGGCGTGCCTTCGAACAGTCGCCCGCAGCCGGCGCCGAACAGCGTGTCGCCGCAGAAGACGGCCCCGTCGTCGCCAAGACTTGGGCCATAATAGGCAATATGGCCGCGGGTATGTCCGGGCACGGCGATGATGTCGAATTCGACGTCGATTCCGGGTACCCTGATGTGTTCGCCGCCGGCCAGCGGGTGCGTCACGCCGGGGATGTTTTCGACTGCCGGGCCATAGGTGGGGACGGGAAAGCGGGCGAGCAGTTCCGCCACGCCGCCGACATGGTCGCCGTGATGGTGGGTGGCGAGGATGGCGCAGAGGCGGTCGCCGGTTTTAGCGAGATGCCCCAGTACCGGAACCGCGTCGCCGGGGTCTACCACCGCGACGCAGCCGCCGGCGCGCAGCAGCCAGATGTAGTTGTCGTCGAAAGCGGGCAGGGCAAGGATTTCAGTCATTAGCGTAACGGAATAACTCGTTCGGAGCGATGTGTGATGGTCGAGCGAAGCGAGCTGATTGGTAACCCCCCGCGAGGGGGGAAGGGGGGGCGGGCCTTCAATTCGCCTTGTTTCATCATCAAGGGTGGCACTCGGTGCCATGAGCGTTAAGCAATTTTCTCCCAACGGGGCGCAATGTCAATTCAGGGTTTCGAGGACTGGCTGAACACGCCATCCGGCCAGTATGTGCTCAATTGGGAGCAGCAGAAGCACGATCTGCTGGTGGCCGACATTTTCGGCTTCAATGCGGTGCAGCTATCCCTGCCGACCCACGATTTCCTGCGCGCCAACCGTATGCCGCTGCGCTTCCGCTGCGACGACGGGCGTTACGACGGCATGTCGGAAGTGCGTTCCGACCTGCACTACCTCCCCTTTGCCGCCAACAGCATCGATCTCGTGGTGATGCCGCATACGCTGGAATTCGACGCCAATCCGCACCAGGTGCTGCGCGAAGTGGAACG
>CAIZKA010000443.1 GCA_903933395.1 uncultured beta proteobacterium
GAACTGCTCTGGGCCTGCGACCTCAATTTCGTCCGCGGTGAGGACTCCTTCGTCCGCGCCCAATGGGCCGCCAAGCCCTTCGTCTGGCAGATCTACCCGCAAGCCGAGGGGGCCCATCTGGTCAAACTGGAAGCCTTTTTGTCCAGACACCCTGCCGGCGCGGCCTTGCGGCCGTTCTGGCAAGCCTGGAACGGTGCAGGAATTCTTGACTGGCCCGCCTTCGCCGCCGGCCTGCCGGACCTTCATGCACCATCGCAACATTGGACACAGATGTTGGCTGAATGCCAGGATCTCACCAGCCGGCTTGTGCAGTTCTGCATTGAAAGGCTAAAATAGCGGGTTATAGTTTCAGCGTAACGCCTGCTTTCGCAGGCATTAGCTTTCACTGAAACTCAGCGAAGCCTCGTTTTCAATTTCAGTTCAGGAAGCACACCCATGAAAACCGCCCAGGAACTCCGTGCCGGCAACGTCGTGATGGTCGGCAGCGATCCGCTCGTCGTACAGAAAGCCGAATACAGCAAAGGCGGCCGCAGTTCCGCGGTCGTCAAGTTCAAGTTCAAGAATCTGCTCACCGGAGCGGCTTCCGAATCCATCTACAAGGCCGACGACAAGTTCGAGCAGGTAGTGCCCGACCGCAAGGAATGTACCTATTCCTACTTCGCCGACCCGATGTACGTGTTCATGGACGCCGAGTACAACCAGTACGAAGTCGAAGGCGAGAACATGATCGATGCCGTGAACTACCTGGAAGACGGCATGCCGGTCGAAGTGGTGTTCTATGATGACAAACCCATCTCGGTGGAAATGCCCAACAGCGTCGTGCGCGAAGTGATCTACACCGAGCCGGCCGTCAAGGGCGACACCTCGGGCAAGGTCATGAAACCGGCCAAGCTCAGCACCGGAATGACGCTCCCCGTGCCGCTGTTCGTCGAAATCGGCAACAAGATCGAAATCGACACGCGTACCGGCGAGTATCGCGCCCGGGTCATGAAGTAGTCGCGCTCCTGCCTGATCAGGAAAAGCAACGGGCAGCCTGGCTGCCCGTTGTTGTTTACGGCGCCAGCGCCCGTTCCACCAGCCTTACCCAGTAGCGGATGCCGGTGGCGATGATCTCGTCGTTGAAGTCGTAGTGCGGGCTGTGCAGCATGCAGCCGCCCTCGCCCGGACCGTTGCCCAGCCAGACATAACAGGCCGGTACCACCTTCGCCATGTAGGCAAAATCCTCGGCGCCCATGCTCGGCGGCAGTTGCAGATAAACCAGCCCGTCGGTCGCCACGTGCTGCGCCACATCGCGCGCGATCTCGCTCGGCGCGGGGGCATTGACGGTAGGCGGATAGCCGCGCTCGTAGCGCAGGTCGATACTGACTCGATAAGTCGCCTCGATGCCGGTGCAGATGCGGCGCACTCCCGCTTCCAGCGCATCCTGCAGTTCGCCGTTGAGGGTACGCACCGTACCGCCGAGCACGGCCGTCTCTGGCAGCACGTTGTCGGCATGGCCGGCATGGAAGCGTGTCACGCTGACCACAGCTGAGTCCAGCGGATCGGTATTGCGCGACACCAGCGATTGCAGCGCCTGCACCAGCGCACTGCCGGCCAGAACCACATCCACCGCCTGATGCGGCATGGCGGCATGGCCGCCATGGCCGGTGATCCCGATTTCGAAACGATCGGTGCCCGCCATCACGGGCCCCTCCGTCACGCCGAAGCTGCCGGCCGGAAGGCCGGGCCAGTTATGCAGGCCGAACACCATGTCCATGGGGAATCGATCGAACAGGCCTTCCTCGACCATCACGCGGCCGCCGCCCTCGTGCTCTTCCGCCGGCTGGAAAATGAAATACACGGTGCCATCGAAACCGCGCACCCTGCTCAGGGCCTCGGCCGCACCAAGCAGCATCGCCGTATGTCCGTCGTGGCCGCAGGCGTGCATCGTGCCGTCGCGGGTCGAATGGTGCGGAAAGGTATTCAGTTCCGTCAAAGGCAAGGCGTCCATGTCGGCGCGCAGCCCGATTGAGCGCGGGCTGCTCCCCAACGACAACTTCGCCACGACGCCGGTGCGGGCAATCCCGCGATGAACCTCGAGGCCCAGACCTTCGAGATAGCCGGCGACCTTCTCCGCAGTGCGCTTCTCGTTGAAGGCCAGCTCGGGATGGGCGTGGATATCGCGGCGAAATGCAGCGATCTTCGGCGTCAGGGCCGGAAGCAGTTCGTTGATCATGGCAGAGTTCCAAAGTCGATTGCGGCAACACCTTGCACTCTCATCCTAGCCCAAACCGGCGCCACATCGTGAACCCGGCGATTTCCGGTATCTTCGCCTTGTCATGAACACGCCGTCACGCCGCATTGCGCACCTGGACATGGATGCCTTCTATGCCTCGGTCGAACTCCTGCGCTACCCCGAACTGCGCGGTCTGCCGGTGGTGATCGGCGGCCGCCGGGACCAACAGCCGGAATTGCTGGCTGACGGCAGCCGTCGCTTCGCCCGCCTGCGCGACTACGTCGGACGCGGCGTGATCACCACATCCACCTACGAAGCGCGGGCGCTGGGCGTGTTCTCCGCAATGGGTGTGATGAAGGCGGCGAAACTGGCGCCTGACGCGATACTGCTGCCGGTCGACTTCGACGCCTATCGCCACTACTCGCGCCTGTTCAAGGAAGCCGTGGCCGCCATCGCGCCCAGAATCGAAGACCGTGGCATCGACGAAATCTACATCGACCTGACCGAACTACCCGACGAAACCCTGCCTCTTGCCCGGCGCATCAAACAGGCAGTGAAGGATGCCACCGGGCTGTCCTGTTCGATCGCCGTCAGCCCCAGCAAGTTGCTGTCGAAGATCGGCTCCGACCTTGAAAAACCGGACGGGCTGACGCTGCTCGACCAGGACGACATTCCCCTGCGCATCTGGCCGTTGCCGGTGCGCAAGATCAACGGCATCGGGCCCAAGGCCGGCGCAAGGCTCGCGGCACTTGGCATCACCACCATCGCCGAACTGGCCGCAGCCGAGCCAGCCATGCTGCAGGAGCATTTCGGCCGCAGCTACGCCGAATGGCTGCATGCCGCATCGCACGGCATCGATGCGCGTCCGGTGGTGACCGAAGCGGAGACGAAATCCATCAGCCGCGAAACCACCTTCGAGCGCGACCTTCATGCCCGCCGCGACCGTACCGCGTTGTCCGCGGTATTCACGTCGCTATGCACCCGCGTCGCCGCTGATCTGCAGCGCAAGGGCTATGTCGCCCGCACCATCGGCATCAAGCTGCGCTACGAGGATTTCCGCATCGTGACGCGCGATCTGACCTTGCCGTCGCCCACGGCCGACCCGGCCGTGATCCGCCGCGCTGCAGGCGAATGCCTGCGCCGCGTGCCGCTGGAGCAGAAACTGCGCCTGCTCGGCGTTCGCGCCAGTACATTGTCATCCAGCGAAGCGTCGCAGATGCCCGTCGAATCGCCGCAGGGCGAACTGCCGCTAATCGCGCCAAGCGCCACGGACAAAGGGCATAATGAGCTCAATGCCGGGCCGCGGGGCTAGGACGGAATACGAGCGCACATGGGAAGCTTGGACGAGAAAACAGAAGGCACCATATCCATCGAGCAGGAAGAGCTCAGGGGAATCTCCCGCTCCGTAGGCGAAATCGAATGGCTGCTGATGATCGTGGTGCTGCTGTATCACGTCTTCGGCGGTACCGCCGAAGACGAAAAGCCGGTTATCGTCCTCGCCATGGTCTTGTACGCCCTGTGTATCATGGGTTTCCGCTACGCGAACTTCTTCAAGCACGAATCGCGCTGGAAGCTTGCGGTTGAAACCTGGATCATGACTGCCTTCATCACTTGGGCGCTGTGGAACACCGGCCGGCTCGAAAGCCCGCTGCTGAATACCTACCTGCTGGTGATCATCACCAGCGCATTGGCCCTGGGCAAACTCACCACGCTCCTCGAACTGGCGCTGATCGGCGCCTGCATAGTCTTCCTCGGCGGCCAATCCTCATTCGACCAGGTTCTGTCGCTGAAGTTCGCCGCCGGAATGTTTGCCCAGTTCGCACCTTTCGTCCTGGTGGCCTACATCACCACCATGTTCGCCTCCGACATACGCTACGGGCTAAACCAGGTAAAGCTCCTGTCGGAAACCGACGAGTTGACCAAGATCCTCAACCGGAGGGGGTTCGCCATCATCGCCGACCGCCTGTTCGGCCAGGCCGTCCGCTACAACAGGCCCATCAGCCTCCTGCTCATCGACTGCGACAACCTGAAACCGGTCAACGACACCCTCGGGCACAAGGCGGGTGACACCTTGCTGGTGGCAATGGTAAAAGGCATTCAGGGCCAGCTGCGCCATACCGACGTATTGGCACGCCAGGGTGGCGACGAATTCCTCGTGCTGTTGCCGGAGACCCCAGCCGGCGGAGCCCTCGATGCCGCCGAAAAAGTACGTGCGGCGGTTGAATCGATATCGTTGGCGCTGGACGGAAAGCTAGTCCGCACCTCGGTCAGTATCGGGGTGGCAAGCTATCCTGCCGATGGCAGCACGCTTGACCTCCTGCTGGCCCATGCCGACCGCTGCATGTATCAGGCCAAACTCGCCGGGCGCAATCGCGTCTTCCCGCCGGCAGAGAAACCTGCCGCGAGCGCATAAGGCCGGTCAGGGATACAGGCCGCGCTGTTCTCGGGCGGCCAGTACGCGCTGGCAGGCGATGATGAAGGCCGCGGTGCGGATCGAGACCTTGCTTTCCTGCGCCAGTCGCCAGATCGCATCGAACGCCTTGACCATGATGCTTTCGAGGCGGGCGTTGATCTCCTCCTCGCTCCAGAAGAAGCTGGAAAAATCCTGCACCCACTCGAAGTAGGACACGGTGACGCCGCCGGCATTGGCCAGCACATCGGGAATGACCAGGATGAAGCGATCGCGCAGGATGTCGTCGGCGGCCGGCGTGGTCGGACCGTTGGCGCCCTCGACGACGATTTTCGTCCGCAGTCTGTGCGCGCGCGCCGGCGTCAACTGACCTTCCAGTGCAGCGGGAATGAAATACTCGCAATCAAGCTGCCAAAAGTCGTCTTCGCTGATGGGCGTCGCACCGAAAAAACCGGACAGGCTGCCGTGCGCGGCGACATGCACGAGTGCGGCGGGAATGTCGATCCCGGCCGGATTGGCGAGCGTGGCATCGGCATCCTGCAGCGCAATCACCTTGGCACCATTTTCACTAAAGATCCGTGCCGCAACGCCGCCGACATTGCCGAACCCCTGGATCACCACGCGCGCGCCATCAATGGGTACGCCCATGCGCAGCCCCGCTTCGCGGGCAGCAATGTAGACGCCGCGGCCGGTGGCTTCCTGCCGGCCGAGCGAACCGCCCAGTGCAACCGGCTTGCCGGTGACGACGCCGCTGGCGGTGTGCCCGACGTTGACCGAGTAGGTGTCCATCATCCACGCCATGGTCTGCTCGTTGGTGCCGACATCCGGTGCCGGAATGTCCTTGTCCGGCCCGATGACGATCCCGATTTCCGAGGTATAGCGGCGTGTGATCCGCTCCAGTTCCGCGCGCGAGAAGGCCCGCGGATCGATGCGGACACCCCCTTTGGCGCCGCCGAAGGGCAAGCCCAACGCAGCGTTCTTGACCGTCATCCAGCCGGCCAGCGCCATTACTTCGTTCAACGTCACCGCCGGATGAAAACGCACCCCGCCCTTGCCCGGCCCGCGCGACAGACTGTGCTGGACGCGATAGCCCTCGAAATGCGC
>CAIZKA010000444.1 GCA_903933395.1 uncultured beta proteobacterium
CCGCAGCGGATCGCCCAGCAGCCGCTCCGGTATCCCCGGCATGGCGCCGATGACCAGTTCCAGCCCCTTGTCGCGAACCCTTATCTTGAACATGCTCGCGGTTTGATCCAGCACTTCGGCAAGGTCGAAAGGAATCGTCTCCATTTCCAGCTTGCCCGCCTCGATCTTGGAGAAGTCGAGGATGTCGTTGACGACATGGAGCAGGGATTCGGCGGCGCTGCGGATCTTGCCGACGTAACCGCCTGCGCGTTCCGGCAAATCAAGGGTCTGGCAGATATGGGAAAAACCGAGCACGGCATTGATCGGGGTGCGGATCTCGTGGCTCATGTTGGCGAGGAAGCGGCTGCGGGCCTCGCTGGCGGCATGCGCTGCGGCCAGCGCCGCTTCGAGCTCCTGTTGTGCCTGCTTTTGCGCGGTGATGTCGCGGATTACGCCGATGAAAGTGCTGCCGGCATCGTCGATCATCTCACTGACACTGAGGTCCATCGCGAAGCGGCTGCCGTCCCTGCGCTGGCCCTCCACCTCGACGCGACGACCGATGATGCGCGGCCGCCGGAACGACGCATATTCCTCAAGATAACCATCGTGGGCACTTTGGTGGGGCTCGGGCATCAAATATCTGACGTTGATACCGACCAGTTCCTCGTCGTCGTAACCGAACAATTCGCAGGCGCGATCATTGACGGAAATGATGCTGCCCTTCGGATCGATCAACACGACAGCGTCGCGCATGGTGCGCAAGATGGCGCGATTTCGAGTCTCGCTGATGCTCAGCTTGGCGGCTTCGCTCGCGGAGAGAAGCCGCGCAGCGGCAAGTGAGGTCGCGGCATGGTTCAGGGCTTGGTTCAGCGCCATGAACTCGGCAGAACAATGGGGTGTCGCCAGTTGTTCGCCATCGAAGTTTTCTAGATTCCGTGCAAACTCGCTTGCCGCCTTCACCTGTCGCAGCGGACGGCGCAAAAAGAGCAGGACCAGACCCGATGTGAATAGCAGGGCAAACAGGCCGGCCCGCAGGTTGTCCCGCCACAGCTCTGATTTGGCCTCACGCACCGGCTCCAGGCTGTATTCGACCCGCACCCAGCCGATAGTCCTGCCGGTGTCGATCGCTTGCCAAATCACCGCGGAAAGATCGCTCGCCAAGGATTCGGTGACCGGCGTCGTACCCGGGCCAGGCAGAGCAAAGGTTTTCCCGAAGCGGGGAGTAGCCAGGCCCTTCCCTTGCGTGACTACGTCCGCCAGGGTCTTGCCGCCCGGATCGACGATTTGCAATGACAGCAAGCCGGGGAATTGGGCTGCCTGAATCAACAACTGTTCCAGGGTGTCGAGGTTTCCCTGGATGAGGTCGGCAGTCGCACTGGCAGCAATGTTGCCGGCCACGGCGTGCGACTGTGCGTTCAGCGCCCGTTCGACAAAGTCGGCCTGTTGGTCGCTGACGTGGATCGTGTAGATCAACTGCGAAATCAGCATCGAACCGACGACCAGCAGGATCAATTGCGCACTGAAGCTGCGGGGTGTCAGGCTTTGCAGAAATGGCGGCGGTCTCATTCTGCTTCGGTAACCACATATTTTTCGAGCTTGAGTTGCTCCAGCGGCCGGTAGTCGCGGGCGTAGTCGGCGGCGACCGGATCGGCCATCTGCACCGCCTGCAAGAGGGGTGCGGCTGTCGCGTCATCGCGCAACTTCAGGATCGCCTCCGCCACTGCCTTGCGCTGCGCCGCCGCGACCCGCGGATGTGCAGCCAGGGGATGCGGCGCCACGGCAGGCGTCTCAAACAGTACGCGTAACTGCTCGATCACCGTTGGCGGCTCACGCTGCAAGACACTGTTGATAGTGCCGCCGGCAACGGCTTCGCCAACGATCACCTGACGAAATACGTTGGGATGGGTTTTGACGTAGGCCGGCTCTATCCTGATACGTTCCTGTTCCGCGAGCAGGGCGCGCATGTAGAGCGAGGCGCCAAAAGCATTCGGCGCGGGGAAGACCACCTTGGCTCCGGCCAGATCTTTCGGCGTTTGCGCCGAGTTGTCGCGGCGTACCAGCAAAATGCCAGTCAACGGCTTGCTATCGCGCACCAGCGGCAGGTAGCCGGCGGCACGCCTGGCCATGACCTGGTGGTAGGGATTCATGAAGACGAGATCCGGCACCCCCTTGAGCACGTCGGCCTCGAACTTCGGAATGGTCGGGTAAATCTTGAGGGTGAGCGGCACGCCGCTATCGTGCGAGACGCGTTCCAGAAACGGTGTCCAGTCCTTGTGTATCTGCAACGCGGTGAATTGCGGCACGACGGCCACGGTGAGACTGCGCGCACCCTGGGCTGCAGGCTCGGCGTAAGTGGCCGCGGCGACCAAGAACAAGCCCAGCCATTGCAGGCGGAGGGTGGCTGCAAAAAGCCAAGGCAAGAGCGTGGTCGAAGTCATACGGATCGCCTCCCCTGGAGGTGTCGTTCGCGAAGCGAAGACCTTGAAGCACTTTTGCAGCAGCTCCATGCGCCCCATCCCTATCAGCTTGATAACCGCGCTGCAGATCGTGGCCATAGCTCCCCCTCCCGTATCACCAGGCGTAACCATCCTCCGTAATATCTGTTTTTGGTAAGGAAGAATACTTGCACCGATGTTATGGTTACTGGTAGGCGTAAATGCCGCAATAGACTGCGGAACCTACGTAGCCTCGGCCCATACAAATCGACCAACGACTGTTCCTCACTCGAGCATAATTCCGATTCGAATGCTCGTGATGGAAGTAGCGAAAGTCGGCAATACGGTCCTATACCTGCCGCTCAAAATCGGGTCGCTACCCAGCCTTGACCGTCCGTTGTTGGCCTGCAGCGTGATTTCGCCAACGGCAGCTTCATGGACGCTGAAATCCAACGCCCCTCTTCGAGGTCAAGCCTTGCGCAGCACGCACTTGCCGTTGGAAAGAGCCAGCCGGCCGCTTTCCTTTACCCGTGCCTGGAAGGAAATTTCATTTTCATCGCGCCACATTTCCACGGTGAGGGTTTGGCCGGGAAGCACGGGCGAGCTGAAACGCGCCTGATGGCTGAGTATGCGGTCGGGATCGAGGTCGGCGTAGGTTTCGAGTATCGCCCGGCAGGTAATGCCGAAACTGCACAGGCCATGCAGAATAGGTCTGTCGAACCCGGCAGCGAGGGCGGCGGCCGGCTCGGCGTGTATCGGGTTGCAATCGCCGGTCAGCCGGTAAAGCAGGGCCAGATCCGCCCGGGTCGGCACGTCGAGGAAGCTGTCCGGCGCCCGGTCCGGCACCGTATGCGGTGATGGCGCGGGATTGGCCGATCCGCCGCAGCCGCCTTCGGCACGGCCGAAGCACGTCGTGGTCAGAGTCGCGATCGGCTCGCCGTCGGCAAGGTCGGCAATTTCGTGCCGGGTGACAACGATCGCGCCGCGACCGCTGCCCTTGTCGAACACATCGACAACACTGCCTTTAACCGACACCTTGAGCGGAGCACTGATGCGGCGATGGAGTTCGATCTTCTGCTCGCCGTGCAGCGCCGTGACCGGATCGGCGCCAAGCTGCTCGAAGGTCGGCTCGACGATCCACGCCAATACGGTCGGAAAGCTGGGCACGACCTTGAGTTCCTTCTCATAGACAAACGGCAGGGCGCGACTGTCCAGCGGGTCGCTGCCGAGTCCGACGGCAAGGGCATAGATAATCGCGTCGCGCTCGTCCCATTCCCAGACCTGGGGGGCGCAGCGATGGCTGAGAATGTCGGGATAGCGTACTGTCATGGGTCGCCTGGTTTGTCAAAAATCTCTTGTTTGCATCCGCCGGAACACGTACTACAACGCAGGCTACTTGAGTTCCGGAAAGTCTTCCTCGAAGAATTCCCATTCGCCGCGGGTGCCCTTGCTGCGCTGTTCCGCCTCGACGGCACGCAGCTGCACGCGGCGGATCTTGCCGGAGATGGTCTTCGGCA
>CAIZKA010000445.1 GCA_903933395.1 uncultured beta proteobacterium
GCTCGGCCCGCTGGCCTCGAAGATGCAGCAGGACCGCGTCCGCGACTACATCGGCAAGGGCGTCGCCGAAGGCTGTGAACTGCTGACCGGCGGCGCC
The DNA here is from genome assembly GCA_903933395.1 of uncultured beta proteobacterium. GTDB lineage: Bacteria > Pseudomonadota > Gammaproteobacteria > Burkholderiales > Rhodocyclaceae > Sulfuritalea. The sequence goes on from CAIZKA010000445.1 coordinate 98, forward strand.
GGACTGCCCGAGGGCGTGAGCCCCAACGGCTACTACGTGAAGCCTACCGTCTTCGGCAAGGTGAAGCCCGACAGCACCATCGCCCAGGAAGAAATCTTCGGCCCGGTGCTCTCCATCATCACCTACGCGGACGAAGACGATGCCGTTCGCATCGCCAACGGCACGGTGTATGGCCTCGCCGGCGGCGTCTGGTCGGCGACGGACGAACACGCGGAACAGGTCGCACGGCGCCTGCGTACCGGCCAGGTCGAAATCAACGGCGGCCCCTTCAATCTCTACGCCCCCTTCGGCGGCTACAAGCAGTCAGGCAACGGCCGCGAACTGGGCAAGTATGGCCTTGAGGATTTCCTCGAATTCAAGGCCATGCAGTTCCGCCCGGCACCCAAGGCCTGAACCGGCATACGGGTATTCCTGCCGGGAAACCGGCAGGCCGCCGCGGCGCCCCGGCCGTGGCGGATTCTGCTGCAATCGCCTGCCTGCCCAGGCTTTCAGCGACGCACACAAATATACTTCGGCAATCAGTTTGTAATGCCAGTTCGTCCCTGATAGCCTGTCGCTTGTCAGTTCGAGAGCGCGTGAAAGAAGATGGACCCCCTATCCAAACGCAACACAGACGAGTTCGCTGCAGGTCCGTTTCGACCTCACGGCCGCGTCGAGATATGGGCTGAAGGCAATGTCATGCGACTGGACGCGGTCGGCCCCTTCAACAAGGAAGTCGTGATTGCGCTCGGCGCCACGTGGAACAGCCTGTTTGACGAAATGCCGGTACATGGCCCGTTCGCCAACATCATCGTTCTTCGGCGCAGCGTCGTGGTTTCGCAAGAGGTGCTGGACGCTTTCGGCGAGTTCCTGCATGCCAACAACCGGGCGGGGCGCGGCGCCAGCGCGGTCGCGTTCGTCGTGGCACCGGACGTCGAAGGCCGCTCGCTGATGCTGCCCATGTTCGCCAAGACATACGCCGCAGCAGGGCGGCGCTTCGCTGCCTTCGAAACCGAGGCCGAGGCCGAGGTCTGGGTACGCGCAGCCCTTCACGAAAACCCCGGCTTGCCGCACGTGCCAATGGACGCCAATTAGGCCGTCACTGAAGTTTTCGAGGTCTCAAGCGTCTCGAGAAATTTCCCTGCGGTCGATTTGAAATGCCGGTCGGTCCCTGATAGGCTGCATGTTGTCAGGTCGATAGCGCGTGAATGAAATGGATCCGGGATCCAAACGAAACACAGACCAGTTCGCCTCGGGCCCGTTCCGCCCCCACGGCCGAGTCGAGATATGGGCTGAAGGAAATGTTGTGCGACTTGATGCTGCCGGCCCCTTCAATGAGGAAGCGATCATTGCCCTTGGAGCGGCTTGGCGCAGCCTGTTTGCCGAGCTTCCACTCTGCGGTCCATTCGCCGATGTCGTTTTGCTCCGTCGCAGTATCTTGGCTTCCCAGAAAGTGGTCGACGCTTTTGGCCTGTTCCTCGCCGCAAATACCCAGGCTGGTCATGCGCCCAGTGTCGTAGCTTGGATAGTGCCGCCGGAGATCGAGGGCCGCTCGTTCATGCTGCCCAAGTTTGCCGAAATCTATGCAGCCGCGGAACGTCCGTTCGCCGCTTTCGAGACTGAAGCCGAAGCTGAAGCCTGGGTGCGGGCGAAATTGCAGGAAGCTGTTGCCTCGCCGCGGGAGCCGAACGATGGGCGTCCGGCCGGCACCGCAGACATAGATGGCCTGAAGCACCTCCCATGAACAAACCGGACCAGCAAGCCTCTCCTGCCGAGGACAGCGAGTTCGCCGACGAAGAACTCGCCGAGCCGGCCAGCCCGATAGTCATACAGAAGAAGGCGTTCTTCATGTGGCTCGCTGCCGCTGCGGGTGCTGCCTCCTTGCTTACATTA
>CAIZKA010000446.1 GCA_903933395.1 uncultured beta proteobacterium
GATCGACATTGTCTGCTTCCGCAAGCTCGGCCACAACGAGCAGGACGAGCCGATGGTGACGCAGCCGCTGATGTTCAAGAAGATCGCGCAGCATCCCGGCACGCGCAAGCTGTATGCGGACAAACCCGCGGCACAGGGCGTGATCGCAGACGGTGACGCCGAGCAGATGATCAAGGACTACCGTGCGGCACTCGACGAAGGCCGTCACCTGATCGACCCGGTGATCAGCGACTACCAGAGCAAGTTCTCTATCGACTGGACGCCCTACATCAACGTGCCTTACAGCGAGAAGTGCGACACCACGGTTTCGATGACCGAGATGCAACGTCTGGCCAAGCGGCTCACGACCATCCCGCCCAATTTCACGCTGCATTCCCGCGTGCAGAAGATCATCGACGATCGCAAGCTGATGGGCGAGGGCAAGGCGCCGGTGGACTGGGGCATGGGCGAAAACCTGGCCTATGCCTCGCTGGTTTCCGCCGGCTACAACATTCGCGTCTCGGGTGAAGACGTCGGGCGCGGCACCTTCTTCCATCGCCACGCCGCCTTGCACGACCAGAATCGCGAGAAGTGGGATGAGGGCACCTACTGGCCGCTGCAGAACATCCAGGAAAACCAGGGCCGCTTCATGTGCTTCGACTCGGTGCTGTCCGAGGAAGCCGTGCTCGCCTTCGAATACGGCTTCGCCACGGCGGCCCCGAACGAAATGGTGGTCTGGGAAGCGCAGTTCGGCGACTTCGCCAATGGCGCCCAGGTGGTGATCGACCAGTTCCTGTCGTCCGGCGAAGCCAAGTGGGGTCGCGGCTGCGGCTTGGTGATGCTGCTGCCGCACGGTTACGAAGGTCAGGGCCCGGAGCATTCATCCGCCCGCCTCGAGCGCTACATGCAGCTCTCCGCCGATTTCAACTGGGAAGTCTGCGTGCCCTCGAATGCCGCGCAGGTTTATCACATGCTGCGCCGGCAGATGCTGCGCAAGCAGCGCAAGCCGCTGATCGTCATGACGCCGAAGTCGCTATTGCGCCACAAGGACGCCACGAGTTCGCTCGAGGAACTGGCCAACGGCACCTTCCAGACCATCATCGGCGAGATCGACAAGGTCGATGCGAAGAAGGTTACGCGCATGGTCACCTGCGCCGGCAAGGTGTATTTCGACCTGCTCGCAGCGCGCCGGGAAAAGAAGATCGACAACGTCGTCCTGGTGCGCGTCGAGCAGCTCTATCCCTTCGACGACCGCCGGCTGTTTGAGGAGATGCAGAAGTATCCCAATCTCAAGGAACTGATCTGGTGCCAGGAAGAGCCGATGAACCAGGGCGCCTGGTACGCCAAGCACCACCGCCTGGAGCGGCTGATCAAGAAGGGTCAGGTCCTTGACGCCGTGGCGCGTGCTTCATCGCCATCCCCGGCCGTCGGCTATGCGGCCAAACACGTCCAGCAGCAGAAGGAAGTCGTCAACGCTGCTCTCGGCATCAAGGAATAACGGAGAAATCATGCTGATCGAAGTCAAAGTTCCCCAACTCTCGGAGTCCGTCGCCGAGGCCACCCTGGCGGCATGGCACGTCAAGGAGGGTGACGCCGTCACCCGCGACCAGAACCTGATCGACATCGAAACCGACAAGGTAGTCCTCGAACTGCCGGCGCCCGGCAGCGGCGTGATCGTCAAGATCATCAAGACCAACGGCGAATCCGTGGCCTCCGGTGAAGTCATTGCGCATCTGGATACCGAAGCCAAAGGTGCGGTAGCCGCCCCTGCCGCCGCTAAGCCCGCTGCGGCAAAGGCACCCGCTGCGGCGGCAGTCGCGACGGCGATGCCGGCCGCGCGCAAGATCATGGACGAGAAAGGCATAGCTGCCGCCGACGTGCAGGGCAGCGGCCGTGGCGGGCGCATTCTCAAGGAAGACGTCGCCGGTGGTGCCAAAAGTGCCCCGGCTGCCGCTCCCGCCGCCGTGTCGCCAGCGCCGACTCTTGCTGCCCGGCCCTCGTTGCCGCAACCCAACGTCGTCAGCGCGGACGCCATCATCGCCGATCGCCCCGAGCAGCGCGTACCGATGTCGCGGCTGCGCGCGCGCGTCGCCGAGCGTCTGGTGCAGTCGCAATCCACCAATGCCATCCTGA
>CAIZKA010000447.1 GCA_903933395.1 uncultured beta proteobacterium
CCGACGCCGTCAGCAGCGAGACCACGGCCACCGGTCCGGTGCCGAGTTGATTCGAGGAACCCCACAGCGCCGCCACCATCACCGGCAGGAAAGCCGCATACAGGCCGTAGTACGGCGGCATGCCGGCGAGCTGGGCATAGGCCATCGACTGCGGCACCAGCACCAGCGCGACCGTCAGGCCGGCAAGGAAGTCCGCGCGCAGCGCCGGCCCGCCGTAGGGCAGCCAACGCAGGAATGGCAGGAGACGCTGCAGTCGGGGCGACGCGTTCACGATGGGCGGGGCGGGCGGAGCCCGGCGCAGCGGCTCACAAAATAGCTGATGGAGCCGCGAATATTAGCAGTCTGCTAAACCATTTTCATATGAGGTTTTCTATCGGCTAATCAGGCAGCCAAATTTTGGGTCCCGGAGAACGGAACCGCGCCTCCCCATGATGGGCCGGCGGCCGAATATTGTGATCTGCTAATATTCCATTTTCCCGCCGGTGGCCGCTGGTCACGCGGCGCACGCGGAAGGACGACCTGCTCGCCGGCCTGACCGGCGCCCTCATCGTGCTGCCGCAGGGCGTGGCCTCCGCCACGATCGCCGGTCTGCCCCCGGAGTACGGCCTGTACGCAGCCATGATGCCGGCCATCGTCGCCGCGCTGTTCGGCTCCGCCGGGCACCTGGTATCGGGCCCGACCACCGCGATATCGATCGCCATCTACGGCGCCATCCACAATCTCGCCGAGCCGGGCACGCCAGAATATGTCGGGCTGACGAAGTCGGCCTGGCGATGGCGTCCGCTAGGCTCGAGGACGTCGGCGCCGAACACGTCACCCGCAGCGGCCACATCGCCGAATCCATTCTCGCCGCGGCCGCCGAGGCCGGCCGCCGACCTGATCGTGCTGTGTCGCCATACCCGCAGCGTCCTCGGCCGCGCGCTCATGGGCAGCGTCAGCAACGAGGTACTGGAACGCGCCGGGGTTCCGGTGCTGCTCTGCGGCGGCGAACAGCGGGTCGGCAGCGAAACCGGTTAGTACAGGGTCAGGTTGAAACCGATGGACATAATTCCGACAGTCATCCCGGGCTTGACCCGGGATCCGGTAACGGCCGCCGACTGGATTCCGGCTTTCGCCGGAATAGCTTGCCCCGGACTTGATCCGGGGACGAATCCATCCATCTGTTTCTGCATGACTGTCTACCAGGCGGGCGGCACTATCCCCGGCGCCATCGCGGCCAGCGCGGCAGCGAGTTCTGCATTGCCGAACGCTCGCGCCAGTACGGCGGCATCGAGGATTTCGACGCCGTCCCGGCGGATTCGCAGGTAGGCAAGCCCGCTTTCCGGTTCGACCAGTTCGATCCGCGGGATGCGTCGCACGCACTCCAGCAGAAAGCCGCAGTTCGCGGCGACCGCCATCTCTGCCGCCGCGGGATACACCTCGGCGGGCGAATCGGCATGGATGTTTATCTTCTGGTAGCGCTCGATGTCGACCAGGGTGACCGGGTCGTAAATGACCATCCCGTCGCGGTCGCCGCGGGCGACGGTCCTGGGGAAACTCCCCTTCGGCACGCGATTGTCGAGGAAGACGTAGCGGTAGTCGGGACTCGGACTGGCCAGCCACTTGAAGAGGAGCTTGGGCATGCCGCGACAGGCCTCGACGCCGTGCGCCAGGAAGTCCTCCACGGCCTTGTAGCGGCCGCGCTCCAGCGCCCGCCGCCAGCCGCGCTCGACGGTTTCCTCCGGCGGCGTGAGGATGAAGTACATGTACATCGTGTCCACGTAGCGCGCATAGGTGTCGTGCAGCACCCGCCCCACCTTCTCGGCGGTGAAGCTGTCGAAACGGAAGCGGTCGACCAGCAGGTGCGGAATGGCACCCGCGCGGTTGGCCTTGTCGCGGATGTAGCGATCGAGCTTGCCGTCGATCACCATCAGTTCGCGGCTGGTCAGGTGGCCGGCATATTTGCGCGCCGGCCCCAGCGACCCGTAATCGAGCAGCTGGCGGCGCCAGACGTCGGGACTGATCGTGGCATAGCCGTCGGCAGCTATGCCCTGCTCCTCCATGACCTGCTTCAGCATCGGCCGCAGCGAGCTCTTGCCGGCCGCAGAGGCGCCCTTCAGGCTTATCAGCACCGGCTTCTCGCGCGTGGCGACGCGGGCATAGCCTTCGCGCTCGATGGCCGCGTCGACCAGGGGCGCAATCAGCTCGCCGATGATCTGGCTGCCATGACTGTTGCAGACATGGCGGCTGACCAGTTTCGCCAGAAGGTCCTGATCGGCGCCGAGGCGGCCGCGCTTGCCGGCAATCGCGCCGAGCACGCGGTAGAGGCTCTTGCATGTGGCGCGCAGCAGAGGATCCGTTGCGGCCAGGCCCATGGCCTTGTATGAGGCGA
>CAIZKA010000448.1 GCA_903933395.1 uncultured beta proteobacterium
ACGCGCAAGGCCTGACCGGGCACTGCACAAGTACAACGGGCCGCCGGAAGCAATTCCGGCGGCCCGTTTTGTCTGGTTCGGCCAGGCTCAGTAGCGCTTCTTGTTGTTCTCGATCAGCGCATAGGCCGAGTGGTTGTGGATGGATTCGAAGTTTTCACTCTCGACCACATAGGCATCGATTCGCGGATCGGCATTCAGCGCACCGGCGACATCGCGGACCAGGTCCTCGACGAACTTGGGATTATCGTACGCCCGCTCGGTGACATACTTCTCGTCCGGGCGCTTCAGCAGTCCGTAGAGTTCGCACGATGCCTGGTTTTCGGCCATGCGGACGATATCCTCGATCCACACCAGTTGGTTGGTAGTCGCGGTGATCGTGACATGCGAACGCTGGTTGTGCGCGCCACGCTCGGAAATCTTCTTCGAGCAGGGACAAAGGCTAGTCACGGGAACCACTACCTTGATGGTTTGCATATAGCGGCCGCCTTCGACGATTTCTCCGATGAAGGTCACCTCGTAATCCATCAGGCTCTTGACGCCGGAAACCGGAGCCACCTTGTTGATGAAATACGGGAAACTCATCTCGAGATGGCCTGTCGCCGCCTCGAGACGAGCCACCATTTCACGCAGCATGGACTCGAAACTTTCGACCGAGATCTCTTCTTCGTGCGAGTTGAGGATCTCGACGAAGCGCGACATGTGCGTGCCCTTGAAATTGTGGGGTAGCCCGACATACATGTTGAAGGTGGCGATGGTGTGGCGCACACCGCCACTCTTGTCCAGGACCTTGAAGGGATGGCGTATGTCCTTGATGCCTACCTTGTTGATCGGCAACTGGCGCGAATCCGCGCTGTTTTGAACGTCAGGTATGGGGGTGTTTTCAGACGGTGCCATGGGGTCTCTGCAATTCATTTGAATTCTCGGTGGTTGTATGAGGTTCCAATCCTCAATATACCATTACCCGATAGATTTACTCAACTATTAAATTCGGCGGCAAGTTTCGCCGCCACTCTGCGCACAATGCCCGCGTCGTCAAGACCCGCCTCAGCCAGCAGCAGGGCAGAATCGCCATGGTCGATGAACCTGTCGGGCAGGCCAAGCCGCAGCAGCGGGGTATGCAGGCCGCACTCTTCCAGCGCGCGGGCTATTTCGGCGCCTGCGCCGCCAATCAGGGAGTTCTCCTCGATGCTCACCAGCAGGGTGTGCTCGGCGGCGAGTCGGCGGACCAGATCGACATCCAAAGGCTTGACGAAGCGCATGTTGGCGACTGTGGCATTGAGCGTTTCCGCCGCCTTGAGCGCAGGGGTCAGCATGGATCCAAACGCCAGTAGCGCGACCTGCTTGCCTTGGCGGCGGATTTCGCCTTTGCCGACGGGCAGGGTTTCCAGGCCGGGGGCGACGGCGGCACCCGGCCCGCTGCCGCGGGGGTAGCGCACCGCACTCGGGCCGTCGATGGTCAGGGCGGTCGACAGCATCTTGCGGCATTCATTTTCGTCGCTCGGTGCCATCACCACCATGTTCGGGATGCACGTCAGGTAGGAAAGGTCGAAGGCGCCGTTGTGTGTTGCGCCATCGGCACCGACCAGCCCGCCGCGGTCGATGGCGAACACCACGGGCAGATTCTGCAGGGCGATATCGTGAATCAGCTGGTCATAGGCGCGCTGCAGGAAGGTCGAGTAGATGGCCACCACCGGCCGCATGCCGTCGCAGGCCAGTCCGCCGGCAAAGGTCACCGCGTGCTGCTCGGCGATGCCGACATCGAAAAAGCGCTGGGGGAATTCCTGTGCGAAGCGCACCATGCCGGAGCCTTCGCGCATCGCGGGGGTTATGCCGATGACGCGCGTGTCTGCCTGCGCCTGGTCGCACAGCCAGTCGCCGAATACCTGGGTGTAGGTCAGACGGCCCGGCCCCTTGGCCGGTTCGATGCCGTTGGCAGCGTCGAATTTGCCGACGCCGTGGTAAAGGATCGGATCCGCTTCGGCCAGCTTGTAGCCCTGGCCCTTGCGGGTGATGACATGCAGGAATTGCGGGCCTTTCAGCCGGCGCAGGTTCTGCAGCGTCGGGATCAATGCATCGAGGTCGTGGCCATCGATGGGACCGATGTAGTTGAAGCCGAGCTCCTCGAACAGGGTACCCGGCGAGATCATGCCCTTGACATGTTCCTCGACCCGGTTGGCGAATTCGAGCACATTGGGCAGCGAGGCCAGCACCTTTTCCCCGGCGCGCCGGGCCGCATTGAACGTGCCTCCGGAGAGCAGGCGCGCCAGGTACTTGTTGAGCGCGCCGACCGGCGGCGAGATTGACATGTCATTGTCATTGAGGATGACGAGCAGGTTGGCATCGATCACGCCGGCGTTGTTGAGGGCCTCGAATGCCTGTCCGGCAGACATGGCGCCATCGCCGATGATGGCGGCGACGCGGCGTTCCTCGCCCTTGTTGCGCGCGGCGACGGCCATGCCCAGCGCGGCGGAAATCGAGGTCGATGAGTGGCCGACGCCGAAAGTGTCGTATTCGCTTTCGCTGCGGCGCGGGAAGCCGGACACGCCGTCCTTCATGCGCAGGCGTTCCATGCCGGTGCGGCGGCCGGTCAGCGCCTTGTGCGGATAGGTTTGATGGCCGACGTCCCACACCAGGCGGTCTTCGGGCGTATCGAACACATAGTGAAGGGCTACGGTCAGTTCGACGGTGCCCAGGTTGGAGGACAGATGCCCCCCGGTCTTCGAGACCGATTCGAGCAGGAAGGCCCGCAGCTCGTCGGCCAGTTGGGGCAGCTGGTCGCGCTGCAGCGCGCGCAGGTCGGCAGGGGAATTGATGGTATCGAGCAGGGGGTGGCTCATCAGAAAGTCCGCTCGACGATGAAGTCGGCAAGTTCGTGCAGGCGCAGGGCAGAGGCGCCGAAGGGTTCCAGTGCGTCGTGCGCGTCCTGCCTCAGTTTGCTTGACATGGTTTTGGCTTCTCTGGCGCCGAGAATGTTGACATAGGTTGGTTTGTTGTCGGCCGCGTCCTTGCCGGCGGTCTTGCCCAGCGTTGCTGTGGTCGCTTCGGCGTCGAGGATATCGTCGACCACCTGGAACAGCAGTCCGACGCGGTTGGCGAAGCGCCCGAGATGTTCCAGAGCATCGGGCATGGCTTCGCCGCAATGGGCGCCGAGCAATACGGCGGCACGGATCAGCGCGCCGGTCTTGCGGATGTGCATGAATTCCAGTTCGCCGATGGTCAGCGGCTGACCCACCGCGGCGAGATCGATGGCCTGGCCGCCGGCCATGCCGCGCGAACCGGAAGCAGTTGCGAGCAGATGCAGCATGTCGAGCTGCCGGGCTGGTGCTATTCCGGCAAGGTGGTTCGTCAGCGCCTGAAAAGCCTGGGTCTGGAGTGCGTCACCGACGAGAAGCGCCGTCGCCTCGTCAAACTCGACATGGCAGGTCGGCTTGCCGCGGCGCAGGACGTCATCGTCCATGCAGGGCAGGTCGTCATGTACCAGCGAGTAGGCGTGAATCAATTCGACGGCGACGGCGGGTGCGTCGAGTGCGCTGCTGTCGGCACCAAAAATGGCCCCGGCTGCGTGGCACAGCAGAGGGCGGACACGTTTGCCGCCGCCCAGCACGGCGTAGCGCATTGCCTCGTGCAGGCGGGCAGGAGCGATGTCTGGCGAGGGCAGGGCGGCCTCCAGGGCCGCTTCGGTGCGCTTCTGGATGCCGGCCATCCAAGTCGAAAAGTTCATGAGCGCTTCAACGTTCCTCTCCGCCGACACTGCCTTTGCCCTCCGGGGAAGCTTCCTGCGAGGCGTCAAAGTCGCGCAATCCATCGGCGTCCAGAATACGAATCTGTTGCTCCGCCGCAGTCAGGGTCGCCTGGCAGCGGCGCAACAGCGCGACGCCGCGCTTGTAGGCGTCCAGCGCTTCCTGCAAGGGCATTTTCCCGGCTTCCATGGCCGCAACGATGCCCTCCAGTTCGCCGAGTGCGGCTTCGAATGACGGGGCTGTTGCGCTTGCTGGATCGGTGTCGGAAACGGTGTCAGGAATAGTGGCCATGGAGTGAAGCCTTGGCCGAAAGCGGTGACCAGCGGCAAGGTAAAACCGTAAAAATAGCCTAAGGTGCGCCCTCCGGTCAAATTGGCTACAATTGCGCGGCCGGTGTGTACCGGCGGTTTGTCAGTCCTGACGGTCCTTTGGTTTCGGCATAACGCCCCCCGACAGGGGCATTAGCCTGCTCTGAAACTTGGTTTTCCGTCCGTTTCCGGTTTCCGGGTAAACCCTCTTGGAGGTTGGGAATCATGTCCGAAGTTGGTTCGCGCACGCGCCTCTCGCCTGGAGCGTCGCAGTTTCCGGTCGCGTGGTATTTCGATGAAAAGCTCTTCGAACTGGAGAAGAAGCTGATCTTCGATGCCGGACCGGGTTATGTCGGGCACGAGCTGATGGTTCCGGAACTGCATGACTATCGATCGCAGGAATGGAACGACCACGGCCGCCTGCTGGTGCGCCAGCCCGACGGCTGCTACGAGATGTCCAACGTCTGCCGCCATCGCCAGGCCATCATGTTGCAGGGCTCCGGCAATGCGAAGAACATCGTCTGCCCGATCCACCGCTGGACCTATGACGCCGCCGGCGAACTCATCGGCGCACCGCATTTTCCGGCCAATCCCTGCCTCAATCTGGCGAAGCAGAAGCTGGAGAACTGGCAGGGCCTGCTGTTCAAGGGGCCGCGCTCGTCCAACGCGGACCTTGCCGGGATGAAAGTCGCCGGCGACCTCAAGTTCGACGGCTACAAGCTCGACCATGTCGAGTTGCACGAGTGCAACTACAACTGGAAAACCTTCATCGAGGTCTATCTCGAGGACTACCACGTCGTTCCCTATCATCCGGGGCTCGGCGGCTTCGTCACATGCGACGACCTGACCTGGCAGTTCGGCGACTGGTATTCGGTTCAGCGCGTCGGCATCACCTCGCTGGCCAGACCCGGTTCGGCGACCTACAAGCAGTGGCACAAGGCCGTGCTGGATTACTACAACGGCGAGTTGCCGCCGCACGGCGCGATCTGGCTCACCTACTACCCGAACATCATGGTCGAGTGGTACCCCCATGTGCTGGTGGTGTCGACCCTGATCCCGCAGGATGTGGACAAGACGCTGAACGTGGTCGAGTTCTACTATCCCGAGGACATCGCCCTGTTCGAGCCCGAATTCATCAAGGCCGAGCAGGCCGCCTACATGGAAACGGCGATCGAGGACGACGACATCGGCGAACGCATGGACCGCGGCCGCCGCGCCCTGATGAAGCAGGGGCGAAGCGAAGTCGGCCCCTACCAGTCGCCGATGGAAGACGGCATGCAGCACTTCCATGAGTTCTACCGGCGCGTGATGGCCGAACACATCTGATCGGGGAGAAGAGCAACGGGCGCCGGTGATTCGCGGGCGCCCGTTTCGTGGAAACCCAGGAAAGTGCCGAACAAGCTCGAATTCGTCATTCCGGCGAAAGCCGGAATCCAGTGCTTTGAGAAACCTGGACACCGGCCTTCGCCGGTGTGACGGACGCTTTCGGTGGATCCCTGATGCAATCGCTCTGGATGGTCGCGGCAAGCCTGCTGTTCGCCTGCATGGGCGTTTGCGTCAAGCTCGGCTCGGCGCAGTTTGCCGCGGCGGAACTGGTGTTCTGGCGCGGCTTCATCGCCACGCTGCTGCTCGGGTCCTACATTCTTGTGCGCCGGCTGTCGCTGGCCACGCCGCATGCGCGAACCCACGTCGCGCGCGGCCTGGCCGGCTTCGTCTCGCTGGTCATGTACTTCTACGCGATCAGCCTGATCCCGCTGGCGGCGGCGGTGACGCTCAATTACACGTCGCCCCTGTTCCTCGCGCTGCTGCTGGTGCTGTGGGTCAGGGAGCCGGTGCGTCGCGGCTTTTACGCGGCGCTGGCGGCGGGCTTCATCGGCGTCGTCCTGCTGCTGCAGCCCACGCTCGCCCGCGAAGAATGGCCGGGCGCGCTGTTCGGCCTTGGCTCCGGGATCATTTCCAGCATCGCCTATCTGAACGTTCGCCGGCTGGGCGAACTGGGCGAGCCCGAGTGGCGCACGGTGTTCTATTTCTCTGCCCTGTCTGCGCTGGGCGGCTTGCCTTGGCTCTTGGTGGCCAGCCCCTTCCATGCCATCGATCCGCGCGGCTGGCTGCTGCTGCTGGGAGTGGGCGGCTTCGGCGTGCTGGCGCAACTTTGCATGACTGCCGCCTACAAGCGCGGCAAGACGCTGGTTTCAGCCAGCCTTGCCTACAGCACCGTGGTTTTTTCCGGCATATTCGGCATGCTGCTGTGGGACGAAACCCTGCCGTGGTCGGGATGGGTGGGCGTGATCCTGATTGTCGCGAGCGGTCTGTTTGCCACGGCACTGTCCGGACGGGCGGATACGGAAGCCGTGACGGACTGAAACTCGCGCGTGGTTCCGGGCGGCCGGAAAAACAAAAGCCGCCGCTATCCATGCGGCGGCCTTTGCAGACCGAAAAGCGCTCAGTCGATCGTCAGCGAGGTCGTGGGTTTCTTCGGCGTGGACTGCTTGCCGTCATCGGTGGCCTTGTCGCCCGGGCAAGCCCAGACCGAAGTGGCCGCCAGCGAAAACACGAGAGCGAGGAGTGTTGCGATGCCTTTCATGCGTAAGCTCCTTAGGGTGGGTGCTGGAACTTTAATTTAGACCTGAAACAGATATTTTTCAAGAAAAAGTTTTGCCGGGCCGCGCGGCGGCTCGAAATACATTTCTTTACACAAGGGAAATGGCAAACGCCGGCGGAACCCGCTAAGCTGCCTCATCGCAAGGAACACCTTGATGCACATACGAACTTTTCTGGCTGCTGGTCTCATGTTCGTCCCAGCTTGGGCCGCGGCACAAACTGCTGAGGCGCCGCAAGCAACGGGCGCACCCTCTGCGCTAACACTCAAGGAGGCGCAGGCTCAGCGTGCCAGAGCCAAGGCGCTGAAATCCGGGGCGGACAAAGCCTACACGGCAGACAGAAAGGCCTGCCAGAAGCAGGCCATTGCCATCGGCTGCATGAGTGCCGCGAAAGAGCGGCGCAGCGAATTGACCAAGCAGGCAGATGCGCTGGAACGGGAAGCGCGCGCGGTCGAGCTTGAAGCACGCAGGCGCGAAGTCGAGACCAAGACAGCCAAGCGGGAAGCCGCGGCGCCGGTTCGCGAAGCCAAGCAGCAGACCGATGCCGAGCGCTACCGCGAAAGTGAAGCCAAACGGGCTGCCGAGCGCGAGCGGCGGCAGGCAGAGGATCCCGCAAAATTCGAAAGCCGGCGCAACAAGGTGGCGGCCGATAAGGCAGCGCACGAACGAAAGGTCGCAAAGCAACAGAAGCTGGATGCAAAGCGGGCCGCCGACGCGGAAGACAAGGCCCGCAAGAAAAAAGAGGGGGAACAGCAGCACGAAGAACGCGTCAAAAAAATAGAAGAGCGGAAGCGGAACTATGCCGAAAAGCTGCAGCGGCGCGAGGCGAGAGAGGCAGCCCAGCAGGCTGCTCAGGCTGCCGGCCAGCCGGCGAAGTGAATGCAGGGCCGGCGGGATGGCAAGCAACAGCAAGAGTCGGCGCTGGCAGCACGGCGAAGCGGGCGCCGCATGCGGCAGCCAAAGCAGCCCGGCAGGTTCCGCCGCAACCCTGTGCGTGCCACCGGACCTCTGTCCGCCCGATATAATCCGGCCCTCATGACCTTGTCTTGAGGGCACGCATGGAAAACCCGCGCAACCTTGTTTGGCACCTGCACAGCATCACCGGCCGCGACCGCGCCCGGCACAACAGCCAGCGCCCCTTCGTCATCTGGTTGACCGGCCTAAGCGGATCCGGCAAATCCACGCTGGCCGGCGCCCTCGAAGAAAGGCTATTCGCGCAAGGCCATCGCTGCTACCTGCTCGACGGGGACAACATTCGCCACGGCCTCAACAAGGACCTCGGCTTCGGCGATGCCGACCGCGTCGAAAACATCCGGCGCGTCGGCGAACTGTGCAAGATCCTCGTCGATGCCGGCCTGGTCGTCATCGCCGGATTCATTTCTCCCTTCGCCCGCGACCGTGCCATGGTCCGGCACCTGCTGGAACCTGGCGAATTTGTCGAAGTGCATCTCAACGCGCCGCTGGCCGTATGCGAACAGCGCGATCCCAAGGGGCTCTACAAAAAAGCGCGGGCGGGGGAAATACGCCACGTCACCGGCATCGATTCGCCCTATGAAGCCCCGGAAGATGCCGAAGTCGTGGTCGATACCTCCGCCCGGGACGTTGCCGCTTGCGTCGATCAGATCCTTGATTTTTGCCGCCAGGCGGACTTGATTCCGGGCGCGGTATCGAGTTGAATCGCCCCGCTGCCCGGCCCGCATCCCCTGCGGCATCGGGCAAGAGCTTCCGGCGCAACCGGCAGTTCATCCTGCAACAGAAAGCAATGAAGGCACTCGTGAAGAGGCCGCACGCTCAAATACACCCTTCTCGCGCCAACGGGAGAGTCGCACATATTTCCGGTGCCCAAGCCTGTGAACAGCCTCTGGCGTATGCCGATGAAATTCATCCGGGCCCGGCACATTTGCTCAGCTTGCCGTTGAAGCGACTGGCTCAGGATGCATCTTCGCCACCTCGTTAAGCATCCACTCGCGAAAGGCCCTCACGACAGGGCGCTCGGCGACCGCTTCGGGCGTCACGAGGTAATAAGCCTGCGGTCGCCGTATGACGATGTCGAACGGCACCACCAGGCGCCCTGCGGCTATTTCTGCCGCGACGAGCTGTTGCGATGCCAATGCGACACCGACGCCGTCGACGGCCGCGGAGAGTACCAGGCCAAGATCGCTGAAATGCATGCCCGCCTCGGCGTCGATGCCGGTCACGCCGGCGATGAGCATCCATTCGTTCCAGGTCGGCCGGCCCATCAGTTCCGGTACCGTGTCATCATGGATCAGCAAATGGTGCCTTAGATCCGACGGGGTTTTCAGAGGACGTTCCCCGGTCATCAGGCCCGGGCTGCAGACGGCGGTATAGGCGGGTGCAAAAAGCCGGTCGGTTCGGCAGCCCGCATAGCGGCCGTGGCCGAAGCGAACAAAAATCTGCGGCTCGTCGTCGCGCGGATCAAACCCCTCAAGTCCGGAAATGCCCCCGCTGTCCTTCGGATCGATGACCTTGACGGACGCACTCATGTGCAGCGTGATCTCCGGATGTTCGGCACTGAAGCCGGGCAGGTGCGGAATCAGCCAGCGTGATGCGAATGCCGGCGGCGACACGACAAGCAGACGCCCGCCAGGTTCGTGACTGCGTGCGTTTTCTATCGCCGCCGCGAGGCACTCTATTCCCTCGCGAACCTTGGGCAGCATGGCTTTGCCCTCGGCCGTGAGTTCGAGCGCGCGGGTGAGGCGGCGAAAGAGGGCAAAGCCGAGATAGTCCTCAAGCCCTCGGATCTGGTGGCTGATTGCGGTCGGAGTCACCGCCAGTTCGTCGCCGGCCTTGGTAAAGCTCAGATGACGGGCAGCGACTTCAAATGCACGCAGGGCGTTAAGGGGCGGGAGGCGGTAACTCATATACCTGAGATATTCTCATGTATCGGACGAGAATTGATCGGTTGTTGCATTGCAGCATCGAGGATACATTACAGCCATGCCTCAGGGCGAACTTTTTAGGAGAACTAAAATGGAATGGCTTCTAATCTTGCAACTGCTCAGTCCTCCAATCGAAACGCCTACAGTGACCACGCAGATTTTCGAATCGCGCGCTGTCTGTGAACAGCACGCCGCTGAAGTTGGTCGGGCGCTAGGGGTCAGAAATGGCAGTACGACATCAAACGGCAGTGAAGTGATGCTGCAGTGTGTCGCGAAGGTCGCCAAGGTGTGACTGGTCTGACAGACGGGTATTCCGGCGCAAGCACCTGACGCTTGCAAGGTGTCCGCGTGGATGCAAAAACAAAACGCCCCGCAAGGGGCGTTTTGCCTGAATACCCGACATGCGCTTGAAAACGTAATTGGGGTCCAATCGGGTCGCCCCGGCTCAAACCTCCGGATCAAGGACGGATCGCCTTCCCTGAGAACTGCAGTTATTGCCGGTTGAACCGTTAATACTGGCAAGCCCCGACACAATGTACAGGGTGTTGTCGGGGCCGACCACAGTGTGCGCTGCCAACCCATTGTTATGTTGCATCTACTCGAGTCTGGCACAGACTATGCGTGCATCTGGGCCTAAGTGGCACGGTTTAGGAGTCCATCAAGTGATGGAAGAAAGAGGCGATCATGTTCCAGGTTCTCGATCATGCTGCCGTGGTTTATACCGGCGAGCTTTCGCAAACAACCCAGTACATCCTTGAGCACTATGGCAAAAAGCTCGATGAAGCCATCCGGGCGGGTATCAAGATTGCCTACACCGAGCAAAGTGCGCTTGAGCACGTGGTTCCCGAGTTCTGGAAACCCTATGAGGATTGGACGGTTGATTGAATTGCGACAACCGTCGTGAACGTCGAATCGCTATCACTGCTGTCCGGTTAAATGAAGGGTAGAGGTGGCCCCGTTCCTTAGGACAGATTTAGCCGACCACATCAAACCCTTTGCGGTTGCGAGTTAATGGAATGGACGCCCCCGCCCGAAACGGCATCGATGTGCCAAAGTGGAGGCGCTGATTCGACCACTTAACCGAGGGGAGCGTCCATTGTGAAGATTACGACAATTGGCATTGATCTGGCCAAGAATGTGTTCCAAGTGCATGGCGTGGATGAGCGAGGCAAGGTTGCTGCACAGGCAGAAAGGGTGGCGGCTGTCGCCAGCCTATGACTTGGTGCCGACGCCCGTCATTAGCCAGGAGCGACGGGATCTTGCACTGACTGTCGGCCAATATGGATGCACGGCCAGTATCTACAACCTGCTGTCGCAGGCTGGGCGCTTTGGATTATCGGAAGAAGAAGCTCGCGCTGAAATTAACCGGATGATCGAGGTACTGCGGAACTGGCGCGAGATCTTTTTCACCTGTGGCGTGTCGGCCAAGGATGTCGACACCATCGCGCCTGCACTATTGCCCGACTGCTTTTTCTTTGAAAAACGGCCTGAAGAGTGAGGCTTCATGTCGGCACGTGAATCCAGTGAGGCATCGCCTACGTGGAGCGGGAGGATTTGAGCGACAAATCGAACCGCGACAAAACCCGCCTGATGGAAAAACTCGGCGCCATCCAGTCGGCGGACGATTTTGGCACCGCGGCGGTTCTCCGCAACAAGTTTTCGCACC
>CAIZKA010000449.1 GCA_903933395.1 uncultured beta proteobacterium
ATGAACTCCGGCCGGCAATCCGGATAACCTGAATAGTCCACGGCATTCACGCCGACGAAAATGTCCTGGGCGCCCAGAACCTCGGCCCAGGCCAGGGCCAGGGACAGCATGATGGTGTTGCGCGCCGGCACGTAGGTGACCGGAATGCCGGGCATCACGCCCGCAATCGGCACGGCAATCGAGCTGTCGGTCAGCGCCGAGCCGCCCAACTGGCCGAGATCGAGTTTCAGCACGCGATGCGCCGTCGCCCCAAGGGCCGCTGCGACCAGCGCTGCGGCCTGCAGTTCGGCGCCGTGGCGCTGGCCGTAATCGAGCGACAGGCAGTGGCAGGCAAAACCCCGCCCGCGCGCCAGGGCAAGTACGGTGGCGGAGTCGAGTCCGCCGGAGAGAAGGACGACTGCAGGTGACATGGCGGCGATGGTAGCAAACAGGCGGCCGCCGCGGCTGCTCTATAATCGCGCCTCCTCCCCATTTCTTCCCGCAATCGACGATGTCCAAGAAAGTGTTCATCCGCACCTTCGGTTGCCAGATGAACGAATACGACTCCGACAAGATGGTCGACGTTCTGGCCGGCAGCGACGACGTGGTCAAGACGGAGAACCCCGAGGAAGCCGACATCATCCTGTTCAATACCTGCTCGGTGCGCGAAAAGGCGCAGGAAAAGGTGTTCCACGATCTCGGCCGGGTCAGGCACCTGAAACAACTCAATCCCAAGCTGGTGATCGGCGTCGGCGGCTGCGTCGCCAGCCAGGAAGGCGCGGCCATCGTCGCCCGCGCCCCCTATGTCGATCTGGTGTTCGGCCCGCAGACCCTGCACCGCCTGCCGCAGATGATCGCCGCGCGGCGCGAAACCGGGCGGGCGCAGGTTGACATTTCCTTCCCCGAAATCGAAAAGTTCGACGCCCTGCCCCCAGCCAGCGTGACCGGAACATCGGCCTTCATCTCCATCATGGAAGGCTGCTCCAAATACTGCAGCTTCTGCGTCGTGCCTTATACGCGCGGCGAGGAAGTCTCGCGTCCGCTGGCCGACGTGGTCGCCGAAATCGCCGCCCTGGTCGAGCGCGGCGTGCGCGAAGTCACCCTGCTCGGGCAGAACGTGAATGCCTACCGGGGGGCGATGGACGACGACACGGCCGACCTCGCGTTCCTGATCGAAACCCTGGCCGAAATGGAAGGCATCGAGCGCATCCGCTACACCACCTCGCACCCGCGCGAGATGACGCAAAGGCTGATCGATACCTATCGCAGCACGCCGAAGCTCGTCTCGCACCTGCACCTGCCGGTGCAATCGGGTTCCGACCGCATCCTGGTGGCGATGAAACGCGGCTATTCCGTGCTCGAATTCAAGTCGCTGGTGAAAAAACTCAAGGCGGCGCGGCCCGGTCTTTCGCTGTCATCCGACTTCATCATCGGCTTCCCCGGCGAGACCGAAGAGGATTTCGAAAAAACCATGCGCCTGGTCGAGGAACTGAATTTCGACAACAGCTTTTCCTTCGTCTACAGCCCGCGCCCGGGCACGCCCGCCGCCGACATGGCCGACGACACGCCGGCGGAGCTCAAGATAAAACGCCTGATGCGCCTGCAGAAAACCATCGAAGCGCAGGCGCTGAAAATCAGCCAGGCCATGGTCGGCACGATGCAGCGCGTCCTCGTCGAGGGCCACGCGCGCAAGGACGCCAGCGAACTGGCGGGCCGCACCGACAACAATCGCGTCGTCAACTTCGCCGGCCACGAGCGCCTGGTCGGCCGCTTCGTTGATGTCACCATCACCGCCGCCCTGCCGCACAGCCTGCGCGGCGAGGTCGTCACGCAACAGTGATAAGTCGCCGGAAAACCAAATGACCAACCCCCGGGCCATGAGCATTGCATTGCATCCAACCGACAACGCGCGGCTGCAAAATCTCTGCGGCGCGCTGGACGAGAACCTGCGCCAGATCGAGGCGGCCTTCGATGTCACCATCAGCCGCCGCGGCCAGCATTGCCGGATCAGCGGCGAATTGCCGCAGTCGCGGCTGGCCGCCACAGCCCTGCAGCTTTTCTACGAGCAGGCGGGCGAACCGCTGTCGATCGACGAAGTCCA
>CAIZKA010000450.1 GCA_903933395.1 uncultured beta proteobacterium
ATATGGCGGCTGCCGTGCCGTCAGCGCCGACTTTCCAGGCCGACCTGGCGTTGCGCCCGCAGGCCCTGCGCCGCGCCGTCAGCAACCTGATCGACAACGCGCTGCGCTATGCCGGTGCCGACCGCCCAGTCGAACTGGACCTGGCTGCCGCCGCCGGAGATTTCATGATCGAGGTGCGCGACCGCGGCCCCGGAATACCGCCGCAGGATGTCGAACGCATCAAGCGTCCCTTCGCCCGGCTCGAAGCGGCGCGCAGCAACACGGCGGGTGCCGGCCTGGGACTGGCCATCGTCGAGCGCATCGCCCGCTCGCACAACGGTCGCCTTGAACTTCTGCCACGCGGCGGCGGCGGCCTGATCGCGCGCCTCGTGCTGCGCCCCCTCGACTCACACGCCACGCCCACGCCATGAACGATACTGCTGCAGCCACTCCATTTGCACGTATCGGCGGCGAGCCCGCCGTGCGCCGGCTCGTCCGGCGGTTCTACGAACTGATGGATACCCTGCCCGAGGCCTACGCCATCCGCAAACTGCATCAGGTCAAGTTAGACAGTGCCGAGGAAAAGCTCTTCATGTTCCTTTGCGGCTGGCTCGGCGGCCCGCAACTGTATGTCGAGAAATACGGTCACCCCAGGCTGCGCGCCCGCCATCTGCCGTTCGCCATCGCCAGCGGGGAGGCCGAACAGTGGATGCTGTGCATGCGTCAGGCCATGGCGGAGAACATCACGGATGAAGATCTGCGCGCCGGGCTCGACAAGTCGCTCAACGACCTGGCCTATCACATGCGCAACCGCAACGATCCACCGGTGGCCTGAGGGCCTAGGGTCTGTTCTCATTCAGGCGACGGTCGACTGAATGAGAACAGACCCTAGAGATCGGCGCTGGCCTGTATGCGGCGCAGCGCCTTGGCGTGACGGTGCCTCGCCATCAGGCGCGGGTCGGTGACGATGAGGCCGATGGTTTCGCCGATCACCATCACCACCCCCAGCACCGGCAGAACCAGCATCAGGCCTGGGATACCCGCCACGGCGCCGCCGGCGAAAATCATCAGCACAGTGATCAGCGGATGCAGCTCCAGGCTCTTGCCGATGGTCATCGGCATGTACAGGAAATCGTCGAGCAGGCGCACCAGGCCGAACAGGCCGATCGCCCAGTAGGCCATGGTCGGATCGGCAGGGAAGTCGGTGGCTGCCACCAGCACCACCAGCAGGCCGCCGAGGATCGAGCCGACATAGGGCACCCAGGCCAGCACGGCGCAGATCAGCCCCAATGCCAGCGGCCCCGGAATGCCCAGCAGCCAGAGTCCCGCCGCCAGCGTCACGGTATCGAGGATGGTCAGGTTGATCAGCCCCTGGAAATAGGCGCGCGCGGTGCGGTCGATCTCGTGCAGCAGGAACAAAGACCTCTCGAAAAACGCATTGGGTACCGCGGCGCCGAGAAAACGCTTGAAGCGGCGGCCGTCGCGCAGGAAGAAGAAGGCCAGGAAAGGTGCCAGCAGCAGCGAGGGCGTCCACGCCATGATGCCAAGCGCGACCGGCTCCAGATGGTCGGCGATGCTTCCGGTGCTTTGCGTCAGCCGTGCGGCGACGGTATCGGCAAGATGGGCGCGGGCCAGCGGCGGCGAGTGGCGTTCAAGCGATCGCAGCGAGGCATCGAGAAGTTGCGTGCCGCCCTGCACATAGCGATCCACCGTATCCTGCCACTGCGTCGCCTGGCTCGTCAGGCGCGGCATCAGCGCGACTCCGACGATGCCCAACAACACCAGAAAAGCCAGGGTAACCAGGCTCGCCGCCGCATCGCGGCTCATGCCGCGATAGATCAGCGCCCTGACCGGCGGATAGAGGAAGTAGTAGAGGATCAGCGCCAGCAGGAAGGGCACCACCAGCCACAGCACTTTCTGGAACACGAGCAGCAGCAGGCAGGTCCCGGCGATGATCGCCGCCCAGACCACGGGACCCGAGCCGGGGTGCTCGGCGTGCGGCCGCGCCGCCTTGATCGATGATGCGCTCATGTCTCGCCGCTAAACCAGGCGCTGGTTAACGCTCATCGACGAGGCCAGGGTACGCATCCGCGCGCCGAGGTGACAGGCCAGCTGGCGCGAGATTTTCGAGGCGATCCGGGCATGCGTGTCGAGCAGGCCGACGAAATCGTCGCGAAAGAAGACGATCAACTTGCAAGGACTTGCCGCGCGGGCCTGCGCCGAACGCGACGAGTTGTCCAGCAGCGCCAGTTCGCCGAAGAAGGTTCCCGGGCCGAGCTGCGCGACGCGCCCCGTGTCGCCCTGGCGGCGGCGGGGAAGGGAAGCTGCCGGGTCGTGGCCGTCGACATGCGCCCCCTGATCCTGGCGCGAAATCAGGACCTCGCCCGAGGCGATGATGTAGATGGCCTGACCCTCGTCGCCTTCATCGAAAATCACCTCGCCTTCGAGGTAGATGCGCTCATGCAGCAGGCCGTCGACGATCTCCAGTTCAGCCGGCGTCAGATTGACGAAAAGACTGAGCTCGTGCAGGCGATCCAGGCGCGGTGAAGTTTTTTTGGGCTGAAACAAAGTGACCACGATTCTCGGCTCCCACATCTGGCATGGCGGAGTTTCAGCAAGTTCTGGTGCCCGCTGAAACAGGCGCCAGGCCGAAACCGGATTAATGACGCGATTCTAAATCATCCGGCGTCCGCTTCGCCAAGCGGAAAGCGGGCCAGCGTCCTGTAGTTGGCGGCGGAAGAATGAAGCTGGCTCTCGACCAGTGCAAATTCGCCAACCTGCCAGTTGACCGGCGTGCCCAGCCTGGGCAGCGATGCGCAGCGGACGCGGCGCGCGAGCGTGACGTGCGCCGCCAGGTTCGCACCGGCCCGCGCGTCGATGGCAAAGCCGGCGGCGCGCAAACCGCCAACCAGGGTCGCGGCAAGCCCGCGCAAAGGCGCCGGCGTCTGACGGAACCCCGCCCACAGGATGCCGCCCTGCGGCCAGAAGCCAAACCGGTCAAGGCTGAGGGCAAACGATTCGGCGCGAATCCCTGCCGCGAATTCTTCCAGTTGCGGGATCTGCTCCGAGGCCACCGAACCGACAAACGCCAGGGTCAGGTGCAGGGATTCCGGTCGCATCAAACGGCCACCGCCGCGGGCTGCGAGATCCCGCGCCAGCGCGGCCAAATGGGACATCGCCTCGTCGTCGGGCCATAGCGCAAAAAACACCCGGCGCGAGTCGGCCTCGCTCATTCAGCCGCACGCACCAGCAACACCACGGCATGCGCCGCGATGCCCTCGCCACGCCCTTCGAAGCCCAGGCGCTCGTTGGTCTTGCCCTTGACGTTCACGTCGTCTGCGGCAATGCCAAGATCGGCCGCAATGTTGGCGCGCATGACCTCCACATGGGGTGCGATGCGCGGCGCCTGGGCGATCACGGTGGCGTCGATGTTGCCCACCTCCCAACCGGCGGCGCGCACGGCAGCCATGGCACCGCGCAACAGGGTGCGGCTGTCGGCCCCCTCCCACTGCGAACCGGTGTCGGGAAACATGCCGCCGATATCGCCAAGACCGGCGCCGCCGAGGATGGCGTCGGTAATCGCATGCAGCAGCGCATCGGCATCCGAATGCCCTAGCAGGCCCTGAGGATGGGGAATGTGCACGCCGCCCAGGATCAGCTGGCGCCCGGGTGCCAGGGCATGCACGTCGTAGCCCTGGCCGACGCGATATGGCAGCTTCATTTCAGGAAACTCCTTTTGCCACAGTGGCATCGATCGATCGCAGCGCATTGTCGACGGCCTGCACATCGGCCGGCCGCACCAGGCGCGCCATTTCCTGGCCCTGGCTCAGGAAAATCAGCGTCGGCCAGAGCTTGACGCGAAAGGTCCGCCCCAGCCTGCGGCCGGGCCCGTCTTCGACCTTGATGTGGCGCACGCCCGGACTGCGTGCCAGCGCTTCCGCGATCAGCGGCTGTGCAGCGCGACAGTGCCCGCAATGGGCCGCGCCGAACTCGATCACGACGGGCTCCCGCATGGCATCGACCTCGTTGCGGGAAGGTTCGGCATCACGGGATGCGTCTGCCGCGTTCATTTCGCCTCCATGCTGATGCCGAAGGCCTTGCCGATCAACGCCCGCGCTTCGGGGCTGTCCCAGTCCTTGGCCCCGTAATATTTGCCGACGACGCGGCCCTGGGTGTCGACCAGCACCGTCAGCGGAATCCGGTTGGCGCCCAGCATGTTTTCCAGCATCAGCTGGCTGTCGATGAAGTGGCTGAAGCTGCTCGGCGACATTTTCAGGAAGGCCTCGGCCTTGTCACGGTAGTCGTCGGTGGAAATGCCGATCATCGCGAACTTCCTGCCTTCGTAGCGCCAGAAAAGCCTTTCCAGCGAGCCCATCTCGGAGCGGCAGGGCCCGCACCAGCTGGCCCAGACATTGATGATCAGCGGCTTGCCGCGAAACTCGGACAGCTTGCGCGACGGCCCCGACAAGCCCTGCATGGTCGCCTCGCGCAGTATACCGCCGGTTTCGACTTCGCCGGGCGTGTTCGCCCCGACAGGCGCCGCAGCGGTCAGCAGCGCCAGCAGAATCAGGCCAAGAACAATCTTCATCGCACTCCGGCCTTTCCCCGGTTCTGCAATATCCATTCCGCAAGCTGCAGATCCAGCGGATACGTCACCTTCAGATTGCTGGCATCGGCCGCCACCAGCCGCGGCAGCAGCCCCAGCGTCTCGATGGCGCTGGCCTCGTCGGTGACTTGCGGCGCGAAATCGAGGGCATCGAGCAGCAGGCGGTGGCGGAACATCTGCGGCGTCTGCGCCTGCCACAACCCCTCGCGCGCAACAGTCTGGTGGATGCGGCCGTTTTCATCGGCGCGCTTCAGCGTGTCGGCGACCGGCACCGCGAGCAGGCCGCCGGCATCGTCCTCGCCGACCTCGGCGATCAGGGTATCCACCATAGCCACGGTCAGGCAGGGACGCGCCGCATCGTGCACCAGAATCCAGTCGTCGCCGATTTCAGCCTCGCCACCGAGTTCGTTCGCCATCGCCCGCAGGCCGTTGGCGACGCTTTGCGCGCGGGTATCGCCGCCGCAGCGCAGG
>CAIZKA010000451.1 GCA_903933395.1 uncultured beta proteobacterium
AGCTGGCGGACAATCCGGGGCGGCACGAGCCGGGTAGCGGCGAGATCAACTTTCCCTTTCTGCTGCAGCACCTCGACCGCATCGGCTACACCGGATGGGTCGGTTGCGAATACAAGCCGAGCGGCCGCAGCGAAGACAGTTTCGGCTGGCTGGCGCCGTGGAAGTGAGCTATTCGGGGCGGCGAGAAGTGCTGCGCGGCCTGTTCGATGCGGCGGTGGCTGCCGCCGATCCGGCACGTTGCCTGCCGGCCTGGCTGCCCGAGCCGCCCGATTCACCAATGGGCCGTACCGTCATAGTCGGCGCTGGCAAGGCGGCGGCCGCCATGGCCCGCGCCGTCGAGGATCATTGGCGGGGCGATCCGGAACGACTCTCGGGCCTTGTGGTCACGCGCTACGGACACGGCATGCCTACCCGACGCATCGAGGTGGTCGAAGCTTCACATCCGGCGCCCGACGCCGCCGGGCAAATGGCGGCGGCGCGCATTCTCGGTGCGGTAAATGGGCTGACCGCGAACGATCTGGTGCTGGTGCTGCTCTCCGGCGGCGGTTCGGCGCTGCTGGCAGCGCCGATGGCCGGCATCACACTGGAGCAGAAGCGTGCCGTGACCAAAGCCTTGCTCACCAGCGGCGCCAGCATCGGCGAGATCAACTGCGTCAGGAAGCATCTGTCGGCGATCAAGGGTGGCCGTCTGGCGCTTGCCGCGGCGCCTGCGCGAGTGGTGACGCTGGCGATTTCCGACGTGCCCGGCGACGACCTGTCGACTATCGCCTCCGGCCCCACGGTGCCCGATCCGACGAGTTGTGCCGATGCGCTGGAGATCGTCAAGCGTTACGGCATTGAATTGCCCGCCGCTGCCTGCCAGGCCTTGCTGACGGGTGCGGCCGAAACACCGAAAACCGACAACGCCGGTTTCCTGCGCTGCGAGTCGCACATCATCGCCACGGCGCAAGGCTCCCTGGCGGCTGCGGCGAACGCAGCGCGCGCCCAGGGCTTCACGCCACTGGTACTGGGCGACGCCATCGAGGGCGAGGCGCGCGAGGCGGCGCGAGTGCTCGGCGGCATCGCGCTGTCCGTCGCCGCGCATGGCGTGCCCCTGGCGGCACCCTGCGTGCTGCTCTCCGGCGGCGAGACCACGGTGACGGTGAAGGGTGCCGGGCGCGGCGGACGCAATGCCGAATTCCTGCTCGGCCTGGCGCTCGCACTCGGCGGGAATGCCCGCATTTCCGCCATTGCCTGCGACACGGATGGCATCGACGGTTCGGAAGACAACGCCGGCGCGCTGCTGGTGCCCGATACCGGGGTGCGAGCCGCTGCCGCAGGAATTGATTTGCGTGCGCGACTGGTCGAGAATGATGCCTACAACGTGTTTTCGGCCCTGGGCGATCTGGTCGTCACCGGGCCGACACGCACCAATGTTAATGACTTCAGGGCGATCCTGATCGAAGCGCCGGACAGTCCGGCGGAGGAAGAACACTGAGCCAGAGCGAACAGACGGTCGACAGGGCGACGG
>CAIZKA010000452.1 GCA_903933395.1 uncultured beta proteobacterium
CCCATCACCGCGACGTCATTCACCGTGCCATGCACCGATAGGCAGCCGATGTCGCCGCCGGGAAAGAACAAGGGCGAGACCACATGCGAATCGGTGGCCATCACCAGCCGGCCGGGTTTGCCGTTGAAAGTCGGCGCCGGCAACACGGCGCCGTCGTTGCCCTGACCGAGGTATTCGTTGCCCAGATGCTTCGCGAACAGCTCGGAGATCAGCTGCACCATCGAACGTCCGCCCGAGCCGTGGGTCATGTCAATCCGACCCTGCTTGAGATCGAGAGGCCTTACATACCCGCGCCGAATTTTTCCCTGAGCCTCGCCCATCAATGCATGTCCTTGTAACGTCCGTAGCTGTAATGCGCGGCGCAGGCACCTTCGGAACTGACCATGCAGGAGCCGATGGGGTTCTCGGGCGTGCACACTGTGCCGAATATCTTGCAGTCCTGGGGCTTCTTCACCCCGCGCAGGATCGCCCCGCATTCGCAGGCCTTGTTGTCCGGCACCGAGCGGTAGTCCAGTCTGAAGCGCTTTTCCGCATCGAAGCTCGCGTACTTCTGGCGGATGCGCAGCGCCGAATAGGGCACCACCGAGAGGCCGCGCCACTCGAATTCGCGGCGCAGTTCGAACACCTCGGCCACCCGATCCTGTGCCTTGAGGTTGCCGTCGCGCGTCACGGCGCGGGCAAACTCGTTTTCGACCTCGGCGCGGCCTTCATTGACCTGGCGCACCAGCATCAGGATGGCCTGCATCACGTCCAGCGGTTCGAAGCCGGCGATGACGACGGGTTTCCTGTATTCCTCGGCAAAGAACTCGTAGGGCCGGCTGCCGATCACGGTGGACACATGGGCCGGGCCGATGAAGCCGTCCAGCGGCACGGTGCCCCATTGCCGCACTTCCGGCGATTCGAGGATATTGCTGATCGCCGATGGCGTCAGTACATGGCAGCAGAGCACGCTGAAATTCTTCAGCCCTTCGGCATCGGCCTGCTGGATCGCCACCGCCGTCGGCGGCGTGGTGGTCTCGAAGCCGATGGCGAAGAACACCACCTCGCGGCCCGGATTGTCGCGCGCGACCTGCAATGCGTCGATGGTCGAATACACCATGCGGATGTCGCCGCCGCGCGCTTTCGCCTTCATCAGCGACAGGCCGTCGGACGCCGGCACACGCAGCGTGTCACCATAGGTGCAAAGGATCACACCCTGCTTGAGCGCCAGGTCGATCGCCATATCCACGCGGCCGATGGGCAGCACGCAGACCGGACAACCGGGACCATGCACCATGCGCACCGTCGGCGGCAGCAGGTCGGAAAGGCCATAGCGCGAAATCGCATGTGTGTGGCCGCCGCAGAATTCCATGAAGCTGTAGTTGCGCCCGGGCTCAATGGTGCCGGCGATGCTCCGGGCGAGGTTCTTCGCCAGTTCGCCGTCACGGAACTCCTCGACGTATTTCACGCCACACCGCTTCCCGCAGTCGCCGCCTCGGCATTCATTTCGGCAAACAGGGCGAGGGTTTTTTCGGCCTCTTCGGGATCAAGCTTCGACAAGGCATAGCCGACGTGCAGAATCACGTAGTCGCCGACCTGCACATCGGCCAGCAAGGCCAGCGAAATTTCCTTGCGTACGCCACCGAGGTCGACAATCGCCGTATCGCCGGCGCCGACTTCTACAACCCTTACGGGAAGTGCCAGGCACATGGTCAGTTTTCCAATGCGTGAAGCGCGACCCAGGCCTGGCCGAGCGCCAGGCCGGCATCGCCGGGTACCAGATTGACCGGCGCCAGAACACGCAGCCCGAGTCCTTCGAGTTCGCGGCGCAAGCCGGTTGCCAGCAGGCGGTTGAAGAAGCAGCCGCCGCCGCAGACGACCGTGTCGATACCGCTCTCGTCGCAGGCGCGTTCGGCCCACTGCGCCAGAGCCGCGACCAGCGTGGCATGGAAGCGCGCCGCGCCCTGCTCCGCATCGCCCGTGTCGGTCAGATGCACCAGCAAGGGTCGCATGTCGAGCACACCACCATCGATGCGCCAGCCGTCGGACATCGGCACAGGCCAGCCGCGACCATCGATCCAGCGCGTCGCCGCCTGTTCGAGGCGGATCGCGGCTTCGGCATCCATTTCCATCTTCAGGCACAGGCCTAGCAGGCCTGAGGCGGCGTCGAACAAGCGGCCGGCGCTGGAGGTGCGCGGACAATTGACACCCTTTTCCAGCATCGCCAGCACCGTGGCAGCCGCCGCTTCGCCGGAAAAACGCTGTGCAATCTCGCCGCCGCGCCCGAGGTCGTGCAGAACGGCAGCCGCCATGCGCCAGGGCTCGCGTGCGGCGCGGTCGCCGCCGGGCAGCGCCAGCGGCGCGAGATGGCCGAAACGTTCGAAGCGCGCGCCTTCGACCTTCAGCAGTTCGCCGCCCCAGGGCGTGTTGTCGGTGCCGAGGCCGACGCCGTCGAGCGCCAAACCGATCACCGGGCCGCGCTCACCGTGTTCGGCGCATACCGAAGCGATATGCGCATGGTGATGTTGCACCGGCACGGCGGTGGCGCCCAGCCGCGCCGCGATGCCGGCAGCATGGCGTGAGGAGTGGAAATCCGGATGCAGGTCATGGGCGATCGCCGCCGGCTTGCCCAGCCAGCCCAACAAGGCGTCCGCCTCCTCTTCATGGGCAATGCAGGCTTCCGGCGTGTTGAGGTCGCCGACCACGCGCGACAGGCGGGCCTCGCCGCCCCTGACGCCGCACAGCGCATTCTTGAACCAGGCGCCTGCCGCCAGCACCGGTGCGACGCCGGCGAAAGCGCCGCCGAGCGGGATTGCCGCTGCGTTCATCGGACCCCGGGCCTGGCTTCGAGTTCGGCACCGCGGCCCGCGGGTGCTTCCACGGCCGCCTGTTTTTGCGCCACGGCCCGTTCGGCGCCGCGCGCGATCCAGGCCAGCCACTGGTCCATGCCCTGCCCGGTCGTCGCCGACACCTGGATCACCTCGATGTCGGGATTCACGCGGCGGGCAAACTCGATCGCGGCATCGACCTTGAAACTCAGGTAGGGCAGCAGGTCGCACTTGTTCAGAAGCATCAGGGTGGCGGCGCGGAACATGTCGGGATACTTGATCGGCTTGTCCTCGCCCTCGGTGACGGAGAGGATCACCACCTTGTGCGCCTCACCGAGGTCGAAGGCCGCCGGGCAGACCAGGTTGCCGACGTTCTCCACCATCAGCAGCGAATCCTCGGGCAGGTCGAGCTTCTGCATGGCGTGGCCGACCATGTGGGCATCGAGGTGACAGCCCTTGCCGGTGTTGATCTGGATTGCCGGCGCACCCGTGGCGCGGATACGTTCCGCATCCTGGCTGGTCTGCTGGTCGCCTTCGATAACGGCCACGGATGACTTGCCCTTGAGCATCTCGATGGTCTTGCACAGCAGCGTGGTCTTGCCTGAGCCGGGGCTGGATACCAGGTTCAGCGTGAAGATGCCGCGCCCGGCCAGCCGTTCGCGGTTCTGCCGCGCGTAGGCGTTGTTCTTGGCCAGGATGTCCTGCTCGATCTGCACCATGCGCTTCTGGCTGACGCCGGGCGCGTGGGAATGCGCCGCCGCGTGGGAATGCACCGGCGCGTAGCGGTGGCCGTGGTCGTGGGCGTGCTCACCATCATGGCCGTGGTCATGGCTGTGGCGCGTGCCATCGGGATGGACGTGTTCATGCCCGTGCTCGTGATGGGGATCATCGCCATCGATCCGGACTTCGCCGGCGCCGCAACCGCATGTGGTGCACATGGTCTTTCTCCGCTTGTCTAAGCTACTTCGAGTTCCTTGACCCGCATTTCGGTGCCGCCGGTGACCTGTAATTGGTAACCGCCGCATTGCGGACATTCGCCAAACACCTCAGCCATCGGGACCGGCTTCGAACATGCCATGCACCAGCCGACGCCCGGCAGGGAAATAATTTCCAGCTTTGCGCCAGCGGCGACGCTGTCGCGCGTGACGGCGTCGAAACAAAACTTCATGGCCTCGACTTCGACGCCCGAAAGCTGGCCGATCTCCAGCCAGACGGTCGTGACCTTTGCAAAATCCTGCTCGCGTGCCGCGTCTTCGATCAGTTGCAGCACGCCTTCGGCGAGCGACATTTCGTGCACGGAATGCTACAGCCCGTTGCGCACGTAGTCGGCAAAGCGCCGGTCGCGGGTGGCGATGTGCCTGCCGATGAAGTCCAACGCGTCGGCCGCCCTGCCGGCGATCAACGCAGGATCACCCCCGGCATGGCTGGCGGCAATGCCGCGCAGCGTGTCGAGCATTTGCACATGATCCTCGACATGATCCTCGTAGTCGTCATAACTCTTGAGCCGCATCAGCAACTCTTCCGACATGAAATGCGCCTCGCTGTAGGCGATCAGTTGGTCGAGGATCTCTCCCACCGTCGCCGAATCGCGGTTCTCTCCCGCAGCGGCGCACAAGGCCCGCAACAACTTGAGTTGCCCCGCGTGCTCGCGGTCGGTTTCCTCATTTGAAGCAGCATTGAACTCGGCAATATTCGACATTTGAAGCCCCTTGAAATGGCATCCGGCTATTGATCGTTGTGCAACACCCGCGCGCCCTGCAACGGCGGACCCCAAGCTTAGCGCAAAGCGAGGAAGCGGCGACGGGAAAGCGAGGGCTCTCCGGCCGGTTTTTCCGCTGCCGCGGCCTTCGCCGCCTGCGGATCAGTCAGCAACGCAATCAGCGATGCGCGGGCAGTCATGGTCGCCTCCGACTGGGACCCGAATTGACCCATGGGGGAGAACAATGGACAACTCTGGTACTCGCCGAGTTCCGCTTCCGCGCTGCCGAGAAAGGCGAAATCGCCAGCCGGGAACTTGACGAAACGCCGCTTGTTGTCGCCCGTCGATACCCAGTTTTCGGGGTTGCCCGGCACCAGCAGCATGCTCATGCACCAGGGCGTCACCACGATGCCCAGCCAATTCCCCTGCCAGCGCTGGAAATCGACCGCTTCCACGGACAATGCCGGATTGAGGATGGGTACGTCGGCCATCTGCTCGCGCTGGATGCGAAAAAAGGCTTCCTCCACCGCGTCGGCAGGGCTGGAATCATGTATCCGGAAACTCATGCCGCCTCCAGACCATCGCCCCAACTGCGCGCGTCGCCCCCCTGTTCCATCAATTCCCGCATCAAGGCCAGGGCCTCTTCGGCGCGCGCCGGTTCGACCCGTTCGAAAGCAAAGCCGCCGGCCTGGATCAGCAGGTAGTCGCCCACCGCAACGTCTTCGTTCATCAGCAGCAGGCTGACCTCGCGCACCTGGCCGAAACACTCGGTGACGGCCATGCCGTCGCGCACTTCGGTCACCCGGGAAGGTGCGGCGAGACACATCTCACGCAGCCATCTTCAGTGGCGTGACGGCGTATCCGCGTGCCGCAAGTTCGGCCGCCGCCATAGCCGCCAGCACCGGCACTTTTTCGGCGACGGTCGGCGTCATTTCCATGCCGAGTTCGAGGGAAATGAACTCGACGCCCAGCACCACGATCTCCTTCGGCATGGTGTCGAGGAGTTCCAGGCTGGCGAGCACGTCAGGCAGAGCAATCTGGTGCGGCGATAGTTTCTTGCGGAAAAACACCGGTATGTCCTCGCCGGCGATCTTGACCACCGTACCGGGGGCGGCACCGGTCTTGACCACGTCGAGGATGATCAGGAAATCCAGGTTCGACAATTCCTCGATCATTTCCATGCCGGAGGTGCCACCGTCGATGGCCAGGACATTCTCCGGCAGTTTCCAGCCGCGCTCGAGCGCCTCGACCGCACGCACGCCGGCGCCCTCGTCGGTGAGGATGATGTTGCCGACACCGAGAACGACTGCGCGCATGGTCAGGGCTCCGGAAACAAACGGGGCCGGCGTCGCCGGCCCCTCTATGCTACCTGCGATCAAACCGCTTTTACCGTAATCGCGGTGTTGCTTTCCGTGTCGGTCAGGTGGATGGCGCAGGCAATGCACGGGTCGAAGGAATGGATCGTGCGCAGCACTTCCAGCGGCTTCTCGGCATCGGCGATCGGCGTGTCGAGCAGCGAGGCCTCATAGGGTCCCGGCTCGTCCTTGTCGTTGCGCGGACAGGCGTTCCAGGTCGAAGGCACGACGCACTGGTAGTTCTTGATCTTGCCGTCGTCGATCACCACCCAGTGCGACAGCGCACCGCGTGGAGCCTCATGGAAGCCCATGCCCATGATTTCACCCTTGGGGAAGGTAGGCGGATTGAAAGTCTTGACGTCTCCCTTGCCGATGTTATCGACCAGCAACTTCCACTGATCATCGAGCATATCGACCTGCACAGCGCAGGAAATCGCGCGCGCGGCGTGACGGCCGATGGTGGAATGCATGGCGCCAAGGCCGACCTTGGTCTTGGCCAGGGCCGACACCGTGTCCAGCGTCGCAGTCGCGTACTTCTTGGTCGGTTCGTGCCCGGCGGCCAGCATGGTCAGCACACGGGCCAGCGGACCGACCTGGGCCACCTTGCCGTAGAAGGTCGGCGACTTGAGCCAGGAATACTTGGCGTCGTCCTTGAAGTCGGTGTAGTTCGGCTTGGTTTCGCCCTTGTAGGGATGCAGCGCGCCGGCCTTGGAATAGTCGTACCAGGAATGCTTCACCGATTCCTCGACACCCTTGGTGAAATACTCGTCGCCGAACTTGGTGATCGGCTTGAAGGTGGCCAGATCCCCACCATCGATGTAGCCGCCCGGCAGCGCGAACTTGGTGCCCTTGGTGTCCAGCGGAATATCCGGCACCGCCAGGTAATTTGTCACACCCTTGCCGATCGCTGTCCAGTCTGCATAGAAGGCGCCGATGGCGGCGACGTCGATCAGGTAGACGTTCTTGACAAAATCGGCCAGTTCGTCGATGAAGCCCTTGATCGCCATCAGTCGCTCGACGGTCAGCACCGCCGGCGAATCGGGGTTGATCGGGTTGGCGACGCCGCCCACGGCCACGTTCTGGATGTGCGGGGTCTTGGCGCCGAGGATAGAAACGATCTTGTTGGCCTTGCGCTGGACTTCAAGTGCCTGCAGGTAGTGCGCCACGGCCATCAGGTTGACCTCGGGCGAGAGTTTCATCGCCGGGTGGCCCCAGTAGCCGTTGGTGAAGATGCCGAGCTGCCCGCCATTGACGAAGTGCTTGAGGCGCTCATGCACGCGCCGCATCTCGTGCTTGCTGTTGAGATGCCAGGACGACAAACTCTCGCCCAGGGCTGCCGCCTTGTCCGGATCGGCCTTCAGCGCGGAGGTGACGTCAACCCAGTCGAGCGCCGACAGGTGGTAGAAATGCACGATCTGGTCATGCACCGAGTGCGCAAGGATGATCAGGTTGCGGATGTACTGGGCATTCAGCGGAATTTCCATCTGCAAGGCATTTTCCACTGCCCGCACCGAGCAAATCGCA
The DNA here is from genome assembly GCA_903933395.1 of uncultured beta proteobacterium. Taxonomy (GTDB): domain Bacteria; phylum Pseudomonadota; class Gammaproteobacteria; order Burkholderiales; family Rhodocyclaceae; genus Sulfuritalea. Next base: position 7,386 of record CAIZKA010000452.1, read on the forward strand.
TGCACCGTGGTGCACACGCCGCAGATGCGCTGGGTGATGGCCCAGGCGTCGCGCGGATCGCGACCGAGCAGGATCAGTTCGACGCCGCGCCACATCTGGCCGGATGACCAGGCCTTCTTGACGCGGCCGCCGTCCACATCGACGTCGATACGCAGGTGGCCCTCGATACGGGTGATCGGATCAATCGTTACGCGCTTGGACATTTTCTATCTCCATCCTTCAGTGTGAGGCCTGCACGTTTTCCCGCGGCAGTACCGGGAAACGGCGGGTGATGATGATGTAACCGAGAACCTCTATGCCGAACATGCCGGCGGTGACCAGAACTTCGGCCAGGGTCGGGAAATAGGTGAAGCCTCCGGCGCCGTTGATGTTGGTTTCGTAGCCGATCAGGAAGCCGTTGAGGCGTAGTAGCGCGCCGCCGAGCATCAGCAGCACGCCGGCGAGGAACAGCCGCGCCGGATTGCGCCGGTTGGATTCGGCGCCGATCAGGATCAGCGGGGCGATGAAGCTCAGCATCTCCAGCCAGAACATCAGCGCCTCGATCGACGGCACGAAGGCCAGCCCGATTGCGCCGCGTACCAGCAAGTCACCGATGCGGACAACGAGATACACGGCAAGGAAGCCCAGCATGACCTTGGCCAGCGGCGTCAGTATGTGCATCTCGATGCGGCGACGCTCGGCGGAAGAAGCAAGGCAGGACTCGAACAGCACCACCGCATAGCCCATGGTGATGGCCGACAGCAGGTAGAGCAGCGGCAATACCGGCGTCTGCCACAGCGGATGGATCTGCACGCCCAGCACCACCAACAGGGTTCCCAGCGAGGACTGGTGCATCATTGGCAGCACCGTACCCAGGGCGATCAGGAAGAACATCACCTTGTTCAGCTTCTTCCGGGTCTCCTGCCTTTCCTTGGATTCCAAAAAGGTCGGCGCGAACTCGAGCCACATCACGATGATGTAGAGCGTGATGCAGATCGCTACCTCGAACATTACCGAGTTGGGATTGACCGAGCCGGGCCAGAACATGTTCCACACATTCCACCAGCGTCCGAGGTCGAAGATGACTCCGGCGCCGGCGAGCGTGTAGCCGAACAGGCTGGCCAGCAGGGCCGGTCGCACCAGCGGGTGGTACTCGCCCTTGTTGAAGATGTAGACCAGCATGGCCACCGAGAAGCCGCCGCAGGCAAACGCCGAACCGATGACGACATCGACCACCACCCAGATGCCCCAGGGATAGCCGTCGTTGAGGCCGGTCACCGCGCCGAGGCCGAACAGGAAGCGCACCGCGAGGATCGCCGCCATCAGCGCGATAAGTACGCCGCAGGTCAGGGTTACCGCATTGACCAGGCTACCGCCTAGGGGGGCCATTTCCGCGTGTTGATTTTGGGCCATGATCAGTTCCCTCCCTTGTCCGACGAGTCGTCGTCAGGCTTGACGTTGCGCTTGGCGACATAGGTCATCGCACCGAGCACGGCAAAAGGCATGATGAGGTTGCCGTAGAGCGTGTGCTGGATGGTTTCCGACATCGCCGCCGCCGCGTCCGGCGGCAGGTTGGGCATGCCGACCTTCTCGAAATTGACGCCGGAGAGCTTGAGCACCTGGGTGCCGCCGTATTCCTTCTCACCATAGACGTGCTGCAGGTACTTGCCGGCTTGAGTCTCGTAGCTCTGGTCGGGCTCTTCCTGCCAGCCGTTGCGGATTTTCACGCCCTTGGCATTGACCGTGACCTGCGCCTTCCTGTCCTGCGCAGACAGCAAATGCCCGCGCGGGAAGCGGTTCATCTCGCCCGGCTTCATTGCGATCCGGCGCTTGGCCTCGGCCAGCAGGTCTTCGGTGCGGCCGAATAGCGTCGCGCCGGTCGGGCAGACCTCGGCACAGGCCGAGTAGTGACCTTCCTCGTGGCGATGGCGGCACAGTTCGCACTTGCCGATACGGCCGGTGGGCGAGTCGTATTGATACTTCGGAATGCCGAAAGGACAGGCAGCAACGCAGTAGCGGCAGCCGATGCATTTGTCGGGGTTGTAACCGACCACGCCCGTCACCGGGTTCTTGGTCATCGCCGACACCGGGCAGGCCGAGACACAGGACGGGTCACCGCAGTGCATGCACGACGTCTTCATGAAGGCGAAGCCGTTGACCTCCTGGTCCTTCACATCCATCGTGCCGTTGCGGTACATCTTGATGATGTTGAAGGTGTAGCCCGAGGTGTCCAGCGGCGTATCCCACAAGTGGTCGACGGTGGAAAATTCGGGAGGGTTCTCGTTGGCGGTCTTGCAGGCCGCGACGCAGGCCTTGCAACCCACACAGAGCGTGCCGTCGTAAAGCAGGCCGAGCGCTTCGGGCGGACGCGGACGGGTTTCGCGGGCTGAAGCCGGGACTGCGACGGCGCAGGCGGTGGCTGCCGCCCCGCCCGCGAGGACACCCTTGAGGAAATCTCGCCGGGTGCCCATGATCAGGCTCCGGCCTTGTCGTCGGGCTTGGCTGCAGCCTTGGCGCGTTCGGCTTCCTCGGCGGCATGCGACAGGCCCAGGTTGCGAGTCAGCATCACCGCGGCACCGGCGGCCGCACCGGCCACTGCGGCCACCGCCGCGGCGGAGGCGAAGGAAGCGGCCTTGCCCTGCTCTTCGACGATGCGCGGATATTGCAGCGGCGGCGTCACGTTGAGCATCTTGGCCACCTGATGGATGGGCTTGGTGAAGCCGACGCCCTTCTCGGTGCAGCCGATGCAGGGGTGGCCGCAACCGACCGGCCAGTTGTTCTCGCCGACATCGCCGAAGCCCAGGGTCGAGCAATTGGCATAAGTCTCGGGGCCCTTGCAGCCGAGTTTGTAGAGGCAGTAGCCCTGGCGGTGGCCGCTGTCGCCGAATTCCATGGCAAAGCGCCCGGCGTCGAAGTGGGCGCGGCGCTCGCAGTTTTCGTGGATCAGGCGGGAATAGGCAAACTTGGGGCGGCCCAGCTTGTCGACTTCGGGCAGCTTGCCGAAGGTCAGGAAATGCACCACGGTAGCGAGGAAGTTGTAGGGATTGGGCGGGCAGCCGGGAATCGTCACCACAGGCTTGCCGAGGATTTCCGCAACGCCCGCAGAACCGGTCGGGCTCGAGTCGGCGCCGGAAATCGAGGGAATCGTCGAAGGCATGCCGCCCCAGGACGCGCAGGAACCGATGGCGATCACCGCCGCGGCGTCGGCCGCGCATTCCTTGAGCAGGTCGATCGCCGTGTGGCCGCCGATCTTGCAGTAAATGCCGTTCTGCTTGGTCGGGATGGCACCTTCGACCACCAGCACATACTTGCCCTTGTTGGCCTTCATGGCGTCCTTGCGGGCGGCTTCGGCCTGGTGGCCGGCGGCGGCCATCAGGGTTTCGTGGTAATCGAGGGAGATGACGTCGAGGATCAGTTTTTCCAGCGTCGGATGCTCGGCGCGCAGCAGCGACTCCGAACAGCCCGTGCATTCCTGGAAATGCAGCCAGATCACCGAGGGGCGCTTTGCCGCCTCGATCGCCTTGGCGACCGCGGCTTCGGCGCCGGCCGGCAAGCCCATGGTTGCCGCGAGGGTCGCACAGAACTGCAAAAACTCGCGTCGCGGCATTTGCAGACGCTGCTCGACTTCCTGGAGCGTCCTGCTGCTGATATCGAAAATATCGTTCATGTTGCCCATGTCTGCTATCCCCTCCAAGAGTCAGGCCGCGTCCGGACCTGATGGTGGAAGGTTTATTGCAAGTCCCGGGCCAGATTCATGAATTTTTTGATCGCAGTAACAATTCAAGGTCTTGCAAAGATTTTGTTTCCATCTAAACTATTGAAATCGATTACCTGCTTACCATGCCGCTAATCACCGCTGCGCGCACCATGCATACAGCGCGTCATACAAGACCATTCCGTGTTTCAGCATTTCGTGGTCGTCCTCGAAGTTGAGCGACAGGCCCTTCGAGATCGCCAACAGGCCGGCAGCCTCTTTCGCCAGCTGCGGCGCACCGCAATCCGCCGCGCGCACGATCAAGGCCAACTTCGCCAACGCAGGATCGCGAAGTCGATACTTGGCAATAAAGGCATCGAAGCTGGACTGGTCTCCGTGGTGACCCAGTTCGACGCCCGGTACATCGTAGGGAGTCGCACCGGTCTCCTGCGCCACGCGCATGACGTCACTGCCATGCACGTAGAGAAATTCCGGCGCTTCATCGACGAATCTCGCCACCAGCCAGGGGCAGGCAATGCGGTCTATCTTCGGCCGTTCGCGGGTGATCCATTTCATTGCCGTACTCCTGCGGCGAAACACTGATCAAGTACCAAATCGTCATTCCGGCGTTCGCCGGAATCCAGGCGAATCAAGAGACTGGACACCGGCGTTCGCCGGTGTGACGCCTTATTAAGCGCTTCCTTAGCGCACGAACGACAGCGCAAGGCCCAGCGCTGCGCAAACGCCGATCACTTTCATGATGTCGGCCTTGTACTTCCACAACGCAAGCACCGCCGCCAGCGCGATCAGCACCGGTAACCACTCAAAGGGGCCGGCAAACGGAGCCGCCTCTTTGGCTTGCGGCCAAAAGGTATGCCAGGCGAAGAAGACCGCCAGATTCAGGATCACGCCGACCACGGCCGCCGTGATCGCCGTCAGCGGAGCGGTAAATTTGAGCTCGCCACGAGTTGCCTCGACCATCGGCCCGCCGGCAAGGATGAAGAAAAAGCTCGGCAGGAAGGTGAAGAAGGTCGCCACCGCGGCACCGGCCAGCCCGGCAGCGACGGAGTTGGCGGCCACCGCCTTGGTTACGCCGCCGACGTAGCCGACCCAGGTCACGATCATGATCAGCGGCCCCGGCGTGGTCTCACCCAGCGCGAGACCGTCCATCATCTGCGGGCCGGTGAGCCAGCCAAAGTGCTCCACACCTCCCTGATAGACGTAGGGCAATACCGCGTAGGCACCGCCGATGGTCAGGAAGGCCGCCTTGGTGAAGAACTCTCCCATGTCGTAGAGATCGGTACTGCCACGCAGTGCAAGCAGCGATGCCGCGCCGATGGCGACGAAAATGAAGGTCGTTACCGCGAGTTTGGCCCAGGAAAACTTCGCGTGAGGCGGCGGCGGCGTGTCGTCGTCGATCAGGGCCGGGCCGTAGCCCTTGTGGCCGGCGCCATGCCCGCCGCCGCCGGCAAACTTTCCGGGCACCAGTTTGCCGCCGATGGCGCCCAGCACGCCGGCGGCCAGCACGATCCAGGGAAACTCGATTTTGAAAAAGAAGATGCCGACGAAAGCCAGCGCGGCGACGGTCAGCAGCGCGCCGTTCCTGATCGCGCGCGAGCCGATGCGCCAGGCGGCGAACAGCACCACGGCGACCACCGCCGGCTTGATGCCGTAGAAAATCCCCTGCACCGACGGCATGTCGCCGAAGGCCAGATACAGACCGGCGAGCAGGGAGAGCAGCGCGAACGCCGGCAGGAAAAACAGCAGTCCCGCCATCAGTCCGCCGCGCGTCCCGTGCAGCAGCCAGCCGGTGTAGATCGCCAGCTGGCAGGCCTCCGGGCCGGGCAGCAGCATGCAGTAGTTCAAGGCATGGAGGAAGCGATGCTCCGAGATCCAGCGTCTACGCTCGACCAGTTCCTGGTGCATGATCGAAATCTGTCCTGCCGGACCGCCGAAGCTGATGAATCCGAGCTTGAACCAGAAGCGCAGGGCCACGAAAAACGAGGGGACCGACGGCGCGGTTATCGCGGTTTCCGACATTGATTGCTCTTGCGGGAAATTCCTGTAGAAACCATCGAAGACGCCGCTCATCGAAAAAGGCGAAAAGCCCGTTTCGGCATGGTAACCAAAAGGGGCTTTTCGTGTAGCGCTTAGCTGAACTTGTAACGCGCCCGCAAGCGGAAACTCAAATCGGCGCTGCCCATCAGGGCTGGAGTCAGCAAGACTCCTGGTCAAAGGGTAAAACACTAGATCGCGGATTTTGGTTCAGCGCTAAGTTCCTCCCGAAGATGCCTTCAAGTCGAACGCAATTTGACTGTATGCCTCGGCGCAGACAATGTCAAATCTGAAAGTGCTTGTTTGCGATTACACCTACTGTACCTGGGGACGATTGGATGTACCATCCGTCGCAACCCGCCAGCTTTTACACATTCAGGAGATCCGAAATGGCCAAGGGACAGATGCGCAGCAATCGAGAACAGAAAAAACCCAAGAAGGACAAGACCAAACCCGCCGCGCCGGCTTTGCCTTTTGGCGGCGCACAGGGCAAGTCGTCGATTCCGACGCCGGTCAAAAAGTAGCTCCGGGCCCGACGAACGCCGTTGCGGCGTTCCTCCAGTTGTTCGGACCGGCATGCGCCAACGCCAATCTGTAGTCTAATGGCTCGCAATTTTTCCAAAGCACCATGGCGCTCAAATCCACCATCTTCAAGCTCGAACTCCAGATCGCCGATCTGGAGCGCAATTACTACCAGAACCATGCGCTGACGGTCGCCCGCCATCCGTCGGAAACCGATGAACGCATGATGGTCCGGGTGCTGGCATTCGTCATGTACGCCGATCCAGCCCTGATATTCGGCAAGGGCCTTTCCTCTGAAGACGAACCGGACTTGTGGCGCAAGGACCTTACCGGCGCCATCGAACTCTGGATCGAGGTCGGCCTGCCCGACGAAAAACGCCTCCGCCGTGCCTGCGGCCGGGCCCGGCAGGTCGCGGTGGTGACCTACGGCGGCCGTGTCGCGGACATGTGGTGGCAGCAGAACAAGACGGCCCTGCAACGACAGGACAATCTCACTGTCATCAACCTGGCAGCAGAGGAGTCGCGTGCGCTGGCGGCACTGGCGGAACGCGGCATGCAACTGCAATGCACGCTGCAGGACGGCGAACTGTGGCTGATCGTCGACGGCGAGAACACGCGCATCACGCCGGAAATCAGGATGGCGCCGTCAGGCGGCTGACCTCCGCATCAGCGCGTGCAAGGCCGCTTCCATCCCGCCTTGCTCCAACTGCACCGGTACTGCGAGCATCAGGTTCAAGGCCAGGCCGAAATCCTCGATGACATGGCCGGCGGCATCGCAATAACGCCCGTCGGCGCCCGGACCGGTCGCCCCAACGCGCTCACGCAGCGGCCGCAGGTCGTCGGCGTAGCCGATCACGGTCTTGCCCAGCGCCAGGGCATAGCCGATTTCGACGCAGGTCCCGGAATCCGGCTCATCGCCGCGAAACGGGTTGAGGTTGGCCAGCACCGCGTCGGCCGCCGCGATGCGCTCCAGGTTGCTGCGGTAAATGGCGGCGGCCGTCGCCGGAATGTCGTCGTCAAAGGGGAGCAGAGCCTCGTGCCCGGCCGTCCGGCACAACTCACGCATCCGGTCGGCCCAATCCTTCGCATCGGGCCGGAACACGTCCGGCCCCGCAAGGTAGAGCCTCATCTGCCTGCCATCGCGCCGGCCTTCATGCCATTTGCCACCGCGACGGACGGCAGCCACGGCACACGCCCTGCCGCTTCAGAACTCCTCCTGGCCGAGCATGATCAACTCATAGATGGCCTTTGGCGTGCCCGGCAGTTGCGCGATGTGGATGGCGGTCATGCCGTCAAGCCGGGCAATGCCGATATCGGCACCGACCGCCAGCAGCAGTTCGACGGGGGGGGCATGGCCATGGAGGATCGCCGTGATCAGCGGCGTGTTGCCGTCCTGGTCCTGGGCATCGACATCGCAACCGGCACTCACCAGTGTCGCCGCAATGCTTTCATGGCCGCCGGCCGCAGCGGCGTGCAGCGGACGTTCATTGTTCGGGCCGAGCACTTCGACATTGGTCCCGGCCTCGCACATCACCCGTACCGCGGCGACGCAGCCGAGCTTGGCGGCGACATAGAGCGGCGGACCGTCGCGCGCCAGCATCGCCTCGGTAAGGCTGATGTTCACCCAATCGGCGGGCGTCAGTTCGGGTGAGGGCATGGATCAGAGCAGGTTTTTGCCGAGGAAGGTCATCATGCGTTCCCAGGCCAGGGTGGCGGCATTGGCGTCATAGACATCAGCACGCCGCTCATTGAAGAAAGC
>CAIZKA010000453.1 GCA_903933395.1 uncultured beta proteobacterium
CGCGGCGCGCTCGATATGCGCGATCAAGCCCTCCACTTCGTCATGGCTGGCAAGCTCTCCGGCACCCGAAATGGCGGGCGGCAGGCCGGGATCGAGCGCCGCCAGGCGCAGTTCGTAGCACATCACCTGCACAGCTGCGGCAAGGTTGAGCGAGCTGAATTCCGGGTTAACCGGAATCATCGCCCAGCGCCGGCACATGGCCAGTTCATCGTTGGAAAGCCCCGAGGTCTCGTTGCCGAACACCAGCGCGACATCACCGGTGGCCGCCATCGCCACCAGTTCGGCCGCCCCGTCGCGAGCCCACAAGGCCGGCACCGCCAGTTCCCGGCGGCGCGCCGTCATCGCCATGGCCAGTACCGTGCCGCTCAATGCCTCCGCCAGCGAAGCCACCACCTCGGCCTGCACCAGCAGGTCGGTGGCACCCGCCGCCATGGCATCGGCCTGGGCATCGGGAAAGGCACGCGGATTGACCAGCACCAGGCGCGACAGCCCCATGGTCTTCATGGCCCGCGCAGCAGCCCCGATATTGCCCGGATGGCTCGGATGCGAAAGGACGACGCGGATGCGATCGAGGGCGGCGGGCACGGGCAATGGTGTGGTGTTCATATTAGAATTGCGGACTTCGCGCGCTGATTGCGCCCCTCTTTGGCTGCCCCGCCGCAAAATCCATGCATCCCACGCTGAACATAGCCGTAAAAGCCGCGCGTCGCGCCGGCCAGATCATCAACCGCGCCAGCATGGATGTCGATAAACTCAGGATCGACGTCAAGCAGCAAAGCGATTATGTAACGGAGGTCGACCGCGCCGCCGAAGCCGCCATTCTGGACGTGTTGCGCGAGGCTTATCCGACCTATGGAATTCTAGCAGAGGAGTCGGGGCTGGCCGGCACCAGCGCCGACAGCGAATACCAGTGGATCATCGATCCGCTCGACGGCACCACCAACTTCATCCACGGCGTGCCCCAATATGCCATTTCCATCGGCCTGGCGCACAAGGGCGTGATGACACAGGCGGTGGTCTACGACCCCAACCGCAACGAAATCTTCACCGCGAGCAAAGGCGGCGGCGCCTTCGTCAATGAAAAGCGCATCCGCGTCGCGAAACGCTTCCGGCTCGACGAAGCGCTGATCGGCACCGGTTTTCCCTATCGCATGTTCGAACACATCGACACCTACCTGGCGATCTTCCGCGACGTCGCGCAGCGCACCGCCGGCATGCGTCGCCCCGGCGCCGCCGCGCTGGACCTGGCCTGGGTCGCCTGCGGGCGCATGGACGGCTTCTGGGAACTCGGCCTGTCGCCCTGGGACATGGCCGCCGGCAGCCTGCTGATCACCGAGGCCGGCGGTCTGGTCGGCGACCTCTCGGGCGAAGCCAATTACATGAAGACCGGCAACATCATCGGCGGCAACCCGAAGATATTTTCACAGTTGCTGCAACTCATCGCCCCCCACCTGAACGCAAAACTCAGGGCCTGACCCAAGTCCGATGTCGGCCGCCTTGACGGCCGCCGAACTGGCGGCGCACACCCCCGTAATGCAGCAGTGGCTGCGCGCCAAGGCGGAGCATGCCGACAAGCTGCTGTTTTTCCGCATGGGGGATTTCTACGAGCTGTTCTTTGATGATGCCGAGCAGGCAGCGCGCCAACTCGACATCACGTTGACAGCACGCGGCCAGTCGGCCGGCAAGCCGATCGCCATGGCCGGCATTCCCTACCATGCCGTCGACGGCTATCTGGCCAAGCTGGTCAAGCTCGGCGTCTCGGTGGC
>CAIZKA010000454.1 GCA_903933395.1 uncultured beta proteobacterium
CAGTGCAGGCTAACGCCGGCTTTATCGGCGTTAAGCGCAGCGGCCGCAACTAAAACTAAGTTTCAGTGCAGGCTAACGCCGGCTTTATCGGCGTTAAGCGCAGCGGCCGCAACTAAAACTAAGTTTCAGTGCAGGCTAACGTCGGCCTTAACGACGTTAAGCGCAGCGGCCGGAACTAATGTAAAAACCTTGCGAGTCGGCATGATCGCCACCACCCTGCTGACCCTGAGCGCAATTACATCGCCGGCACGTGCCGATTACCAATATGGCGATCGCGACGGTTGGCGTCAGGATAACCGCGAAATCCGCCAGGACCGCCGCGAACTGCGCGGCGATTATCGCGAACTGGCCGGGGATCGCGCCGACTACCGCCGCGCCATGGCCCGCGGCGATGTCGCCCGGATGCACCGCGAGCGCATGGAAATCCGCCAGGACAAGCGGGAGATTTACCGCGACCGCGCCGAACTGCGCCGCGATGTACGCGATGCACGCCATGACCGCCACCACGTTTACGCCGGTTGGCAAGTACCACTGAGCATCCATTGGTACGCTGGAGGTGGGTGGTAGAACAGCGGCCATTCATTTCGGATGACGGCAGGGCCGCAGCAATGCTTCTTGATGTGGTCCTAGCAGCTGTCACCGACCTCCTTCAGGCGGACACAGCCGAGAGTTGCGCCTAGCCGTTTCCTCGCCGCGGATGTGTTCGCGGCACCAGGCGACGAAGCAGGCAAGGGTGACGGAAAGGTCAAGGGCCAAGGGGGTCGTTCCCTTCCGGAGCGAGTTTGGGTGTGGTCAGCAGATACCCAAAAGGGGTTTCCGCAAGAACCAGTTCGCCACCGGGCCTCACCCCCAGCCGGGATAGAACTTCGTCGGGAAGGACCACCCCGAGTTCGCCTTCGACATCGATCAACTCAAGCTGGGTCATAAAAAATCTCCTCCGACACGGCGCAATTCTTACGCGTATGAAAATCCGAGGCGCTTAGCCGCCTTCGCCAACGCCTTGTCCTGGGTCGCGAGCGGACAGCTCAAGCGTGTCGCCAATTCGAGATAGGCCGCATCGTAAGTCGTGATGCCATGGGTTTCGGCCAGGCCGGCGATCTCGACCAGCGGAACCACCCTGCCGTCGGTCGCCAGTGGCAAGCGTGAGGCGCGCACCAGCAAGCCCCTGACGTCCTTGACAGTAACGCGCTTGCGCCGTTGCGCGGTGAGCAGGACATTGGCGAATTCCAGATGCCACAGCGCCGGAACGTGCAGGGAATAGTGGGGCAAGGCATCGAGCAGGCTTTCGCTCCATGCATTCGCCTCGTCATCCAGAAACCAGGGGATCGCCGCCGAGCAGTCGATGACCAGCGGCGGTTTTGAACTCACCGCCGCCCCGCCGCGATCAACTCGGGAAGCGTGCTGCCAGACTTTGCGCCGCGATCAATCCCGCGACGAAAGGCCCGCAGGTCTGCGGTCCATTCCGCAAGCGCCGAGACATCGGACGATGCCTCGGGCGCCACCAGACGTGCCACGGGCTTTCCGTGGCGCGTCACCAGCACTTCCTCGCCCTGCGCGACACGCTCGACGAGTTGCGACAACTGGGCCTTGGCTTCAAAGATTCCGACGCTCAACATGGGTGGACTCCTTTTCTCGACCCGCCCAGTATAACCAGATTTTAAATAAAACTGGTTAGATCGTCGCTTTCCCGAACGTCAATTGCCCCTTGGCCACTCCCACCTTCACCAGATCCTTCGGCCCGAAGCTGCCGTCGAGGATCAGCCTTGAAAGCGGATTCTCGATGCGTTCCTGGATTGCGCGCTTCAAGGGCCGCGCGCCGAACACCGGATCGAAACCGGCCTCGGCCAGCAGCGCCAGCGCGGCGTCCGACACCTCGAGCGCCATGTCGAGTTTCGCCATGCGCTTTTCCAGGTACTTGAGCTGGATCTTCGCGATGCCGGCGATGTTCTTTTCGTCGAGCGCGTGGAAAACCACGATCTCGTCGATGCGGTTCACGAACTCGGGGCGGAAGTGGGTCTTGACCTCGCCCATGACCGCCATCTTCACCACCTGGTAATCCGAGCCGGCCATCTGCTGGATCATCTGGCTGCCGAGGTTCGACGTCATGACGATCACGGTGTTCTTGAAGTCCACGGTGCGGCCCTGGCCGTCGGTCATGCGGCCGTCGTCCAGCACCTGCAGCAGCACGTTGAATACATCGGGGTGAGCCTTCTCGACCTCGTCGAAGAGGATCACCGAATAGGGTTTGCGCCTCACCTGTTCGGTCAGGTGCCCGCCTTCTTCGTAACCGACATAGCCCGGCGGCGCGCCGATCAGCCGCGCCACGGAATGCTTCTCCATGAACTCGCTCATGTCGATGCGGATCAGGTGATCCTCGGCGTCAAAAAGGAATTCGGCCAGCGCCTTGCACAGCTCTGTCTTGCCGACACCCGTGGGGCCGAGGAAGAGGAATGACCCGTAGGGCCGGCTTTCCTCCGACAGCCCGGCACGCGAACGGCGGATCGCGTCGGACACCAGGCGCACGGCCTCGTCCTGGCCGACGACGCGGCTGTGCAGCTTGTCTTCCATGTGCAGCAGCTTCTCGCGCTCGCCCTGCATCATCTTGCTCACCGGAATGCCGGTGGCGCGCGAAACGACTTCGGCGATTTCCTCCGTGCCGACCTGGGTGCGCAGCAGGCGGTTCTTCGCCGTGCCGTCAGCGCCGACTTTCGTTGCCGCCAGGTCTGCCGCCTTGAGTTGCGCTTCGAGCTTGGGCAAGGTTCCGTATTGCAATTCAGCCAGCTTGTCGAAAGCGCCCTTGCGCTGCAATTCCGCCATCTGACCGCGAATCTTGTCGATCTCTTCCTTGATATGCGCCGAGCCCTGCACCTGGGCCTTTTCGGCGCGCCAGATCTCGTCGAGGTTGGCCAGTTCGCGTTCCAGCTTGTCGATTTCGTCCTTGATCAGGATGAGGCGCTTTTTCGAGGCCTCGTCCTTCTCCTTCTTCACCGCCTCGCTTTCGATCTTCAACTGAATCAGGCGACGGTCGAGCTTGTCCATGACTTCCGGCTTGGAGTCGATTTCCATCTTGATCTTTGCCGCCGCCTCGTCGATCAGGTCGATGGCCTTGTCCGGCAGGAAGCGGTCGGTGATGTAGCGATGCGAGAGTTCCGCCGCGGCGACCAGCGCCGGGTCGGTGATATCCACGCCGTGGTGCAGTTCGTATTTCTCGCGCAGGCCGCGCAGGATGGCGATGGTCGCCTCCACGCTGGGCTCGTCGACCTGAACCTTCTGGAAGCGGCGCTCCAGCGCGGCATCCTTCTCGATGTACTTGCGGTATTCGTCGAGCGTGGTGGCGCCGACGCAGTGCAGTTCGCCGCGCGCCAGGGCCGGCTTCAGCATGTTGCCGGCATCGATCGCGCCTTCGGCCTTGCCCGCGCCGACCATGGTGTGCATCTCGTCGATGAAGAGGATGATGCGGCCCTGGTCCTGCGCCACTTCCTTCAACACGGCCTTGAGGCGCTCCTCGAACTCGCCGCGGTACTTGGCGCCGGCCAGCAGGCCCGCCATGTCCAGCACCAGCACGCGCTTGTCCTTCAGGCTTTCCGGCACTTCGCCATTGACGATGCGCTGCGCCAGGCCTTCGACGATGGCGGTCTTGCCCACACCCGGCTCGCCGATCAGCACCGGATTGTTCTTGGTGCGCCGCTGCAGGATCTGGATCGCGCGGCGAATTTCGTCATCGCGCCCGATCACCGGGTCGAGCTTGCCCTGGCGGGCACGTTCGGTGAGGTCGAGGCAATACTTGGTGAGCGCTTCGCGCTGGCCCTCGGCTTCCTGCGAACCAACATTCTCGCCGCCGCGCACGGCCTTGACCGCGTCTTCCAGCGCCTTGCGGTTCAGCCCGGCTTCCTTGAGCAGGCGCCCCGCCTCGCCCTTGTCCTGCATCAACGCGAGCAGGAACATTTCGGAAGCGATGAACTGGTCGCCG
>CAIZKA010000455.1 GCA_903933395.1 uncultured beta proteobacterium
AGCCCGCCGATGGCGACAATGCTGCCGTCCTGGACGCGGACGATGCTGTCGGTTTCACTGATGTTGCTGGACGCCAGCGGCAGGATGTAGGTGCCCAGATCTCCAAGGTTGATGATCTTTTCCTTTTCCGTCACCGTACTGATCGCCGGGTGCACATGCAGGATGATGTTGCCGTCCTCGTCGATCTGCGGCGTGACATCCAGTGAAATACCTGAAAAATAGGGCTGCAGGGTCAGGTTCGGCGACGAGACCGAGCCGGTGGTCGTAGTCGTGGTCGACGACGAGACATTGGTCACGAACAACTCGTCGGTACCCACCTTGAGTACCGCCTTCTGATTGTTGAGCGTGGCAATGCGCGGCGAGGACAGTACCGAGACGCTGCCCTGGGTTTCAAGGAAATTCAGCAGCGCCGCAAAATTGGTGGACTGGAAAGCCAGGCCGAAAAAGCCCCTGCCGAGCGCGGACGCGGCAATCATCCCTGCCGCGCCGGGAAGAAATGCTCCGGCACCGGGAAGAATTGCATCGCTCTTGTCGGAGGTGGCCAGGCGGCCAGGAACACTGACTATCGATTCCCCGGGCTGGGTGCGCAGGATCGTGCCGGGCGTCACCACGCCCACCGAGGCCCGGTTTTTGCTGCCGTTGAAGGTCGACCAGTTGACGCCCGCCTGGAAGCCGTCGGCCAGAGTGACATCGATGATCTTGGCCTCGAGCATGACCTGCCGCTCGGCAATCAGTTGCGTCGCCTTGAGATACTTGTCGACGTTGCGCAGTTCGTTCGGCAGGGCGCGTACCAGCAGCACGCCGGACGATGGATTGATGACGACGCTGCGCCCCTCGGCGGTGCCGACGATGGTCGTCAGCGCCCGGCTCAGGTCGCCCCAGAAGTCGCTGTCGGTACTCATGTTGACCCGGGAGGTATCGTCGGCGCGCCCCGCGGTCGGAGAACCGGCGCCGGCCGGTGCGCCCTGACCCGTCGCCGGCGTGGACGTCGCGGTGCTGCCCGTCGTGCCGGCGGCAAGATTGCCGGTCATGGAATTGCTGGAGACCCGCAGATCACTGCTGCCCCGGCGCCGGCTTGACAGGTAATTGATCTGGAAGACACGGGTCTTGATCGTGTTGGGTTCGATGAAAATGCGCTTGCCCTGAATGCGGTACTCGTAGCCATAAAGCTCGCGGATGGTATCCAGCGCTTCCATCAAGGTCACGTCCTTGAGGTTCACGGTGAGGCTGCCGCTGACATCGGGTGGCAGCAGCATGCTGTAGCGGGTACCCGACACCAGCGCCATGAAGACCTGCGTGGCCGGAGCATTGACCACCGAGAGATCGAAACGCGGTTCGCTTGC
Source organism: uncultured beta proteobacterium (assembly GCA_903933395.1). Classification (GTDB taxonomy): domain Bacteria; phylum Pseudomonadota; class Gammaproteobacteria; order Burkholderiales; family Rhodocyclaceae; genus Sulfuritalea. The sequence goes on from CAIZKA010000455.1 coordinate 1,344, forward strand.
AGGAGCGTCCTGCACCGCCTGCGGCGCCAGCGGCGGCATCAGCGACTTGTCGGTAACTTCCACGGGAGGAGCTTTTCGCGCCGTCGCAGATTTCAGCAGGACGTCGTTGATCTGGTCCTGCACCTGGTTGCCGGCGTGTTGCGGCCCGGCACAGCCTGTCAAGACACCCATCAGCAGCAGTATCCAGCAGTGGTGGAGTGCATGTCTCATTGTCGCGCGGTTTCCTTCGCGGGCAGCTTTTTGGCAGCAACCTTCTTTGCCGGCACTTTTTCGATGGCGGGCGTGACCTTGATGACTTCGCGCCCGCTCTCCCCCTTCAAAACCACTTCACTTTCCGTAATCTTCAGCACTTTTTTGTCACCCACCATGCCGCCTACTTCGACATACTGGCCATTGATCACGGCAGCAGACTTTCCGCCGCGTCGCAAAATCACCGTCTGCACCCCGCTCTCCACCGGAGCCGCCGCGCTGCCGCCCTCCGGCGTCAGCAACGCTCCGGCGGGGCGCGTCGGGTCCTGCACCTGGGCAAAAACGAGGTTCACCCCCATGAATCCTGTCAAGAACAGAAACAATAGACCGCGAAGCATCATACAACCAACCAGTTTCTGTCGAGGCTCAGGGTGTAGACGCGCAACACCATGACGTTGCGCGGATACTTCTCCACGGTGAGACTCACGCTGTTCCACATCATGCGCTGCGGCATGCGTTCAAGCTCCGCCAGGTAGTTCAGAAGATCATTGTAACTACCCGCCAGCCTGATCTCGATACCATGCTGGTAAATGCCATCCCCGGTTTGTACGGACCCGTCCTTGCCGGAATCCTTCGCCGCCTGCGCAATCGCCCCGGCCGCCGCTTCGGTCTTGTCGGCTGCCGCCGTGGCGCCTACCTGGGTTACCGGCAAAGTCTTGAGGCCCAGCAGTTCAATGCTGCGGTTCTTCGCCAACAAGCCTTCGAGGAATGCCTGCATCCGCGCCGGCGGCACCATGCCCGCCTCAAAACTCGTGAGACGCGCGCTGACCGCGCTCAGTTCCTGCCTTGCCTGCGCCAGGCGACTCCGGTTCGCCGCGTCAGGATCGGCATTTTTCGCATTGAGCGTGGCTACCATCGACTGCTGCTGAGCGAGTTCGGCCCGCGCCGCAACTTCCGCCCGGGTAGCGCTGCGCGCCTTGACCAGCAAGGGGTCGATTCCGAAATTGAAGATCAGGAAGCCCCCGCCAACAAGCACCGCGCCCGCGACAATGGCGCGCTCGCGCCGTGTCAGCGCCGCAAATCTTGCGGCCCATTGCTGCCACTGGAGGGAGAGCGGGCTCATTGCCGTGCCTCTTTCTGCTCGACCCGCTTCGGCATCAGGACAAAATCAATCGGGCGCGGGCCAGAAGTCGGCGCTGGCGGCACGGCGGCACCCTGCCCCACGGGGCGAACCGCGGGCGGAGGATCAGCGCGATTCATGGTCAGCGCGGCAAAGCTGCGCCCCTGTAAAGCCTTTTCGGCGCCCAGACGCCGGATGTAGTCGGGCAAAGCGGCGGGATTCAGCATGCTGCCGCGTATTTCCATGTCGTTGCCGCCGGCGCCGATGGTGAAGCCCGTCAGCCAGAGTCCTTCCGGCACCTGGCGAGCAAAGCCGCGCAGGTAATCGGCAAAGCCGCCGCTGCTGCCGACCGCTCCGCTTTCCAGCAGGCGGGCAATTTCACCGCGACGGCGCAGCACGCTCTCGGCCTGCTCCAGTTCGGCGATCAATTGCAGGCTGGGCTTGCGTACGGCGGCGGCCTTGGTTGCGGCTTCCACTTGTACCTTTACCGAATTGAGTTGCGCCTCGGCGGCCATTGCCGCCTGCTTTCGTGTCGCGGCATCCTGCCAGGCCCAACCACCCGCCAGCACAAGCACGGCATAGAGGGCCGCGGCTGCAATCGCCACGTTGCCCAGCGTGAACAAGTCGCGCTGCTTGAGGAAACGCGGGTGATAGAGATTGATCTGCGCGCTCATGCCGCCACCGGTTCGTCGCGCAGCGCTGCACCTAAGGCGCGCAGGCATTGAAACTGCCGCAGGGGGTCAAGCATGGCCCGCACCGCGCCGAGGTCGACTACGCTGGACACGTCCAGGGACACAACGGGCACCGTCAGGTTGGCGCGCAGGTGGCCGATAAGGCCGTCGACACCAGGGATCGGCGCCACCAGCAACCGGGTCAGCGAAATTGTGCTGTAGGTGCGATCGAAATTGTCCAGCGAGCGTTGTACGTCGAGTGCAATGCGCTCGAACAGCATGCCGCGCCGCTCGGCGTCCGCAGACATCAACTGGCCTGCCGCAATTTCCACATGGCGCGCAACGAGCAATTCACCGTTCACCGTAAACGTGAGCAGACCTTCGTCGTCGTCAAAAATCAGGGTCGCCAGGCCGCGTCCGTTTTCCTCGAACAAGGCCGCCAGATTGCGTTGCGAGATCTCGGGCAGATCGATGGCCGTCAGCGGGACCTGGGCGGCCTGAAACGCCTGCACCAGAGGTGCAACGGCCGACTCGGGGGAGAATGCCGCAAAAACCTGCGACGCTCGACCAGCGGAAGGAATCGGCAGCAAATCCACGCTGGCCGAATCGACCGGAAAGTCGACCTGATCCTTCAGCTTCCAGCGCACAATCTCGCGTGCCTCGTCGGGCGCGCCAGCGACGGCATCGGTCTGGATCAGCTGGTACTTGCCATGAGTGAGCAGCGCCGTGCAACGGTAGCGGTCGAGTCGCATCGGCTTCTTCAAGGCGGTCAGCGTCGCCGCAGCGTCGGCACCCTTCTCGACCGAGTCGGCCAGCAGCACGCGCGGCTTGCCGCCCGGCTCGCGGCGCACATGAACCAGGTCGACGCGGCTTTCCCTCATCACGACGGATAACCAACCTTGTTCGGTTTTTGATTTGGAAAAATTAAACACTGGACGCATCAATACCCATTTTTTCTCTGACTATACTAACGTGGAGAGTCAGGGCAAGCGCAGATTTCAAGGGGGAAGGGGCTGTAATTGAACTGTTCCACGGTGCAGGGATCGGAGTGATTTGTCCCATCCGTACGCCGAACAGCCAACGGCGGCCCTGAACCGAGCAGCCCCACCGTCGCCGTAACGCCAGCGCCGATTTCTTTCCGCAGCCGGACTCAGTAACGTTCGCGCAAGTAAATATATGGGGCTTTGGGTGAGCCAAACTTGATGCGGGCGTTGGGATCGAGCTTGCCGGCACACCAGGGGAATTGCAGCCAGGGCAGAGCGGCGCTGGATGAGGCGGGTTGCGCTACCCATGGAATACAGCTCGCATCCTTGCCGGCCGGTCCCGAGCCCGCCAGATTGAGAGCAAGGTCAGCGAAACCCACCTGCACCGGTGTCTTGTCGAACACGGTCCAGTTGCCCAAGCCACTTGCCAGCCGCAGCGCCGGCGATCCACCCGCCAGGCAGGAGGCATTTGTCGGTGCCGTCGGGGGCGGATTGCTCAAAAAGCACAGGTTGCCCGAGATGCCGCCACCGACTGCCACGCTATTCTGCGGAATGGCGGTGCAGGAGTCGTCGGTGTTGAGCGTCCATGTTGTCCCGTTGAAATACTCCGCCCGCACGGGCACACGCAGCGGCAGCAGTTCCGACCCATAGGCGCCCTGCAAGCGCAGACGGCCGTAACGCTGCTCGGAGGTGCCTGTATGCACGACTGTGCTCGCCGCGAGCGCAATGGTCGCAGTGCCATCTGTGTAGGATGGCACTGCACTTACCGAGAAGTTGGTGTAAGGCGAGACTGGCGACCGCGTGACCTTATGCGTTGCGGTTACGTCCGCTTTGCCATAAGTTCCGACGGTGCTGCCCCAGACGCCTGAAGGCACGGCACTACCGACCCCGAGGGTCCCGCTTGATCCAGTGAAACCAAAGTTGCCATATGTGGTTAGCCCGAACTTGGCATGCCCCCCGGTGTAGTTCAGCGTGGTGGCGGCTGCGGAGTTCTCGGCGATAAGGATGAAATCAGTCTTGATATCCTCGCCCATGTAAGTGAAAAGCGACGGGCAGGTTGTTTCAGTCACCCCGGTATTGATGTCGGCGCGGTCGATCAAGGTACCCGTGGTTAGTGCAAAGTGATCCGGTACAAAGCGGCCGAAATAGCTCGTCGCCGACGTGTTGCCGAACTTGCAGCCGTACTTGCCATTCACATCCAGGGTATTGGAGAAATCGTCGGTGCAATCGTTGGGCTGATCGACGGCAGTGAAGCTGTCCTCGTAGACACCATTGGCCGCAAAATTGAAATAGCCGACCTCGGAGTAGTTGAAGTTTCCGCTTGCCACGCCGGTGAGCGGCGCCGCCGCGCTAAAGCTGCCCCCGAGCGACCCATCCTGGATCGCGCCGGCATGTGCAGCCAGCTTGCTCGAATCGATGCCCGGAGCAAGGTTGTAGTTCGCCAGCGCCGTTGCAGTCAGGGTGAATGTGGCGCCGGCCTTGACCACTGGCGTCGCATTGACGTCAGTCCCCGTTGCATCGGCATTCGCGCTCGAACTTACCGTGAAGGCGCTTGGCCGGATGGCGAAATTGTCGCTGGAACAACGGGTAATGGCGCTGCCGCAAACCCCGGCCAGGCAGGTGAAACGCATTCGTACGTCGCGATAGGCATTGCCCACATTGATTACGCCGATCACCGCACGCCCGGTGGCAAAGATCGCGTTGCCCGCGGAAATGGTCGCGTCCTGGCTGGTCGGGCAGTTGTCGGCACCAAGCGCTACGCCGGTATTGGCATTGGCGAGCAAGTCCACCGCGACGGAGCCTGCAAAGCCGGATTCCAGGGTGCCGTCTGCCTTCAGCGCGACCCCATGCAGGGTAAAACCGGTGCCGGCACGCTTGGTGTATAGCGCCGCATAGGTGAATGGCGCCGCAGTGGGCACGCAGGTCGCTGACTGGCAGGCATTGAAGAAGGATGGCGGTGATGGCGCTACCGATGGTGCCGGCCGCAAGGCGACGATGTGGGTGTTGCCCTTGTCGGCATTCCCCACGGCCGTCGCGGTCTTGACGCCCGTGGCGCCGATTGCGGCCTGCTCGACGCGCGAACCCTCGACCGAAACGCCGGCGGCATTCGGCGTGGCGAGATTGGCGCGGTCGTAGGATTCAGCCATTCCCGTGGGCGGGGTCCAGGTGCCCGAAGACGCGTACATGTGCGCGGTGACCAGCATCGTGTTTGCCACCGTCGTGACCACGCTGGGTGTGGCATGGGTAAGCGCCGAGTTTGAGTTCCTGCCATTCTCGATATTTACCGGCGTCACGGTGTCCACGCCGGAAAACCCCTGCATTCCTCCCGCTACCGCCGTCGGCGCGGCGCCGAAGGTCCAGCCGTGCGCCGCCGGTTCGCCTGCGGTGGCGAGGCGGCGGAACACGGCGAGCGAACTGTTGGTACCGCCCCCTCCCCCTTGATTGATGCGCCGGATCAACGTCCAGTCGGCCGGCACCGTCGGGTTGATTACCGCGGTCTCGGGCGTGAAGGCAATCGCCGTGATCAGAACGTCGTTCGCCAGGGTGCCCGGCGGCGTCAGAATGTCGAACTGCGTGGTGGGCAAGGGCCGCAACGCCAGGATGTGCGCGTTGCCCTTGTCGGGGTTGGCACTTGCCGTCGCGGTCTTGGCGCCGGTCGCGCCGGCCACCGCACACAAGGCACGCGCACCCTCCAGAGCCTGCCCGGCAACGCCGCCCCCGGTGTTTACGTCGAAGGATTCAGTGAACACGGGAGTGCAGCCACCTGCTACCGGAAAGGCCCAGTTAGCCGCGCCGTTCATCGTGTGGTTCGTCACCACCATCGCGTTGGCCACCGTGGTGGTGATGCTGGGCGCCGTATGCGTCAGCGCCGATGGTGTCGCCACACCGTTTTCCAGATCGATCGGGTTGGCGATGTCCACGCCCGAGTAGGCCTGGATTCCGCCGACCACGGTGACATTGGCGGAGAAGGTCCAGGCGTAGCTGGTCGGTTCGGTCACCGCATGCACCTTGCGATAAACCGCGAGCGAGTTGTTGGTGCCGGGGCCGGCGCTGTTGTCGATGCGCCGGACGAGGGTCCAGCCCGCCGGCGGCGTGATCACTGCCGTATCCGGCGCGAAGCCGATGGCCGCGATCATGAGGTCGTTTTGCACCGCAGTCCCCGGGCGCGCGACATTGATCAGTTGGGCCGAAGGTCGCAGGGCGAGGATGTGCGCGTTGCCGGTATCGGCGTTGGCCGA
>CAIZKA010000456.1 GCA_903933395.1 uncultured beta proteobacterium
ACATTCCGGTAGCTGCGCTCCGGCCGCACCCCGCTGCGGCCCGCTCGCTACGACTTCTCCGCAAGCTCCGGGAGGAGACCTGCACATTGGTAACACTGGAGGCGCGACCCGGAATCGAACCGAGGTACACGGCTTTGCAGGCCGCTGCATAACCACTCTGCCATCGCGCCGCGAAGGACTTTGACTTCAAGTTAAAAGGGGGAAAGCAATTGCTTTCCCCCGGGAATCTGGAGCGGCAGAAGAGTCTCGAACTCTCGACCTCAACCTTGGCAAGGTTGCGCTCTACCAACTGAGCTACTGCCGCAGAACAGCCGCGCATTATAGCGGTCGGCGTCATTGTGTCAACGATCGCGCGCCGAGATTTCCGGCCACGCTTTCCTGAGGTAATAAACCATCGACCAAAGCGTCAGCAAGGCCGCAACCCAGAGCGACCATGTCCCCAAAAGCCTGACATCGAGCGGGCCGATCGGGGTGTACCAGAGCAGCATCGGAATCGCCGTCATCTGGGCAATGGTTTTCAGTTTGCCGATGAAGGAAACCGCGACGCTCTTCGCCGCACCGATGTTCGCCATCCATTCGCGCAAGGCGGAAATCGCGATCTCGCGGCCGATGATGATGAAGGCGAGCATGGCGTCGACGCGGTTCAGTTCGACCAGCACCACCAGGGCGGCCGCGACCATCAGCTTGTCGGCGACGGGATCGAGAAAGGCACCAAAGGCCGAGGTCTGGTTCAGCTTGCGGGCCAACCAGCCATCGACCCAGTCGGTGACGGCGGCAACCAGGAAGGCCGCCGTCGCGATGAAGTTCTGCTCGGCGGGCGTCAGCGGAAGGTAGAACACGCCTGCCACCAGCGGGATGAGGAGAATGCGCGCCCAGGTCAGCAGGTTCGGAATGTTCAGCGGCATGTCAGCGCAGTGTCTTGTGGATTTCTTCAGCCAACCGCCGCGAGATGCCATCGACCCGGCACAGGTCCTCGATGGTGGCGGCCTTCACCCCGTCCAGCCCGCCGAATTGCGCCAGCAGCTTCTTGCGCCGCGCCGGCCCGACGCCGGCCACGTCTTCCAGTTTCGAGCGTCCGCGCGCCTTGGCGCGCCGCGCCCGATGGCCGACGATGGCGAAGCGATGCGCCTCGTCGCGAATTTCCTGTATCAGGTGAAAGCCCGCATGGTCCATGCGCAATTGTAGCGGCATGCTGCGGCCATGCACGAAGAGAGTTTCCAGTCCCGGCTTGCGGTCTTCGCCCTTGGCCACGCCGATGCTGGCAAGGTGGTCCAGGCCCAGCTCGGCGAAGACTTCACGTGCCACGCGATGCTGCCCCTTGCCGCCGTCGATCAGGACCAGATCGGGCGCTACCGTCTCGCCGGTGGCGACCTTTTCGTAGCGCCGCGTCAGGGCCTGGCGCATGGCCGCGTAGTCGTCGCCGGGCTGGATGCCTTCGATGTTGAAGCGCCGGTAGTCGCCCTTCTTCATCGCCCCGTCGACGCAGACCACGCAGGAGGCCACGGTGCCGTCGCCCATGGTGTGGCTGATGTCGAAGCATTCGATGCGGCGCGGCGCCTCGGGCATTTCCAGCGCCTCCTGCAGGGCCGCCAGGCGGCCGCTGCTGCGCGTCTTCGCCTGCCAGCGTGCTTGCACCGCAAGGTGCGCGTTGGTCAGCGCCATCTCCACCCAGGCGCGCTCCATCTCGTTCTTTGGCGGCCCGGCGTTCAGGCCCTCAGGCAGATCCTCGACCGGAAACTCGCTCAGAATCAGCCGCGCCGGTGCCGGCTGGTCCATGTAATGCTGGGCGACAAATGCGGCGAGTCCTTCGTCCGCTTCCGCTTCCGCCGCGGCCTGCGGAAAATACGCGCGGTCGCCCAGGTGCAGGCCGCCGCGCACCATGGCCAGGTTGACGCACAGGCTGCCGCGCTCGACCACCGCCGCAATGATGTCGACATCGGCATCCCGCGTCGAACTCACGTACTGGCGATGCAGCACCGCCTGCAGCGCCCGCACTTGGTCGCGCAAGGCCGCCGCTTCCTCGAAGCGCAGTCCGCCCGCTGCGGCTTCCATCTGCGCCGTCAGGCCATCGATGACTTCCGAGTGCCGGCCGCGCAGGAACAGTTCGGCCAGGCGCGCGTCGGCCGCGTAGTCCTGCCTTGAAACCAGCCCGACGCAGGGCGCCTTGCAGCGCTTGATCTGGTGCATCAGGCAGGGCCGCGACCGATTCGCAAACACCGACTCCTCGCAGGTGCGCAGCAGGAAGGTTTTCTGGATCAGCTGGATGCTCTCGCGCACCGCCAGGCCGTTCGGAAACGGACCGAAATACTGCGATTTTTTTTCGAAGGCGCCGCGGTGGTAGAAAAGCCGCGGAAACTCGCCGCCCGACAGCCCGATGTAGGGATAGGACT
>CAIZKA010000457.1 GCA_903933395.1 uncultured beta proteobacterium
CCACGGGTTCCTTCACCGCGTCTCCCCCGTGCCGGTTCCGGCCGCGCGATCCCAGACCAGGCGGGGGTCAAAACTGTGGGCGGCCATCAGGGTCAGCACCACGGCGGCACCGAAGAAGCTGGCGCCGACGCCGGGATACACAGTCGCCAGCCCGTCCATCCGCACCAGGCAGACCAGGATCCCCACCAGAAAAATGTCCACCATCGACCAGGCACCGACCACTTCCGTCACGCGGTAGAGCAGCGTGCGGTCGCGCAGCCGCCAGGTCGAGCCGCGCTGCACGGTGACCAGCAGGAAGGCCAGCGCCGCGATCTTGCTGACAGGGACGATGAAACTGGCGAAGAACACCAGCAGCCCGAGGGGCCAGGCACCATCTTCGACCAGGTGCACGACGCCCGACAGGATCGTGTTCGGTTCGCCCATGCCGAAGCGGGTCACGGTCATCACCGGATACAGGTTCGCCGGGACCAGCAGCAGGGTCGCCGCGGCGAGATAGGCCCAGGTGCGCGATATGCTGTTGGCGGCGCGCATGCCATGCACGCTGCTGCCGCAGCGCGGGCAGGCCCAGGGTGCCCCGGCGCCGGGACGGCGTACCAGGAGTTCACAGGTATGGCAGGTCGCATAGCCCATGGCCGCGGCACTGTCCGCCTCCGGGTTTGCCGCGGCGCTGTCCGCGACCGGTCCCAGCCGCGGCCAGAGGACGGCCGGGTCGAAGCTCGCCGCCGCCGCGGCCGAGACGACCAGCAGGCCGATGAAGGCGTAGAAGGCGACGCCGGGAACAATCGTCGCCAGGTCCTGCAGCTTCACCACCGAGACCAGCAGGCCGAGCATGAACACGCCGATCAGGCTCCACGGGCTGAGGGTCCGCACCAGGCGCCATACCGGCGTCATCCACGGCGGGCGCACGCCGAAGCGCAGCGGCAGCAGGAGGTAGAGCATGCCGCAGATCGTCAGCAGGGGAAACACCACGCTGGTCAGCAGCACGAGCAGCCCGATTTCGCCCATGCCGGCGCGTTGCAGGGCGAAGCCGCCGGATATGAGCAGGCTTTGCTCGATGCGGTCGCCATACTGCAGGGCGACGAAGGGGAAGGTGTTTGCCAGCAGGAAGAGGATGAGCGCGGCGACGTAGAGCGCGGCGGAGTGGTCGAGGCTGCGCGGCATGTTGCGGTAAAGCAGCGTGCCGCAGCGGCGGCACAGGGCGCGGCCCCGCGGCGGAACGGTGACGATGCGGTGCACGCCGTCGCAGGCATGGCAGGCGATCAGCCCGTCGGCCGCATATCCCGGCATTGCGTCTTGCCAATTTTTCCTGGTCACCGGAGTATCAGTCCTTCATGTCGGGCGCCACACGTGTCCTTGCCGGCTGCCGGCGGGTACACGATGATAAAGGCCATCTCTGCATCAAGGGCAGAAGTCTATCCTGAATCTCGGGCGCATACAGCTTCACGCCGGAGTGCTTCCGGACCGGGGTCGGCTGCAGGGTGGTTTTTTTAACAAACCTATAGTAGCATCTGTACATCCATCCAGTATCGCTTTGAAGCCGGACGGATGGATGCCCGACAACAAAAGACCGCCACAGGAGCATGCCCATGGCCAACGATCTGACGCCCCGCCAGCAGGAGATTCTCGACTTCATCCGCAACAGCATGGAAGTCTTCAGCGTGCCGCCGACGCGCGCCGAAATCGCCGGCGCCTTCGGCTTCGCCTCGCCCAATGCCGCCGAGGACCACCTCCGGGCGCTGGCGAAAAAGGGCGCGATCACGCTCGAACCCGGTTCCGCGCGCGGCATCCGCCTGGTGGAGCAACTCGGCCTGCCGCTGATCGGCACGGTTGCCGCCGGCAGCCCGCTGCTGGCGATCGAGAACCGCCTCGGCAACATCCGCATCGATCCCGCACTGTTTACGCCGCAGGCCGACTTCCTGCTGCGCGTGCGCGGCCTGTCGATGATTGAAGCGGGGATACTGGACGGCGACCTGCTTGCCGTGCATCGCACCACCGAGGCCAGCAATGGCCAGATCGTCATCGCGCGGCTGGGCGACGAAGTCACCGTCAAGCGCTTCAAGCGGCGCGGCACCATGGTCGAGCTGATCGCCGCGAACCGCGATTTCGCGCCCATCCTGGTCAATACGCGCAAGGAAGCGCTGACCATCGAGGGTATCGCGGTCGGTCTGATCCGCGACGGGCGGACACTGTAAATGAAGGCGTAAACCAATTCAGCCACAGAGGACACAGAGGGCACAGAGAAAGGCGATCAGACGCGACGGAAGTTTTCTGCAACATAGTCCGGATTTCTCGTTTCGTACCGGGTTTCTCTCTGTGATCTCTGTGCCCTCTGTGGCCAACAGGTTTTTCAACATGAATCCTTCGCTGGCCCAAGTCCTGGAGCGCCCCGACATCCGCCGCGGCGACGCTTTCGCCGTGGCGCCGGCGCCGACTCTTGCCTCCGGCTTTCCCGCCCTCGATGCCGAACTGCCCGGCGGCGGGTGGCCGCGCGGGGCCTTGACCGAACTGCTGGCGGAACACGAGGGCATCGGTGAGCTCGGCCTGCTTCTGCCGGCGCTGGCGGCGCTCACTGGTGCCGGGCAGAGCGTGGTCCTGATCGCGCCGCCGCACTGCGCGCATGCACCGGCCTGGGCCGCCGCCGGGATCCGGCTTGACTGCCTGCATCGGGTGTTTCCGCGCCGTCCGCGCGATGCCCTCTGGGCCGGCGTCGAGGCGCTGCGCTGCGGCGGCGTGGCGGCGACGCTGCTGTGGCTCGACGGGATGTTTCGCGGCAATCTCCCGGCCAACAGCCTGCGCCGCCTGCAGGTGGCGGCGGGCGAGGGCGGCGGCGGGGCCTTCTGCTTCCGTCCGGCGCCACTCGCGGCTGTGGCGTCGCCGGCGCCGTTGCGCCTGCAGTTGCAGGCGGCGCCGGGTAGCAGCGGGCAGTTGCGCGTGCAACTGCTGAAGCGGCGCGGGCCGCCGGCACGGCAGACGATCCTGCTTGACGTCCGCTACCCCGCCGGTTTCCCCCGGAGCATTTCCCATGTTGTGGCTGGCGCTGCATTGCCCGTCGCGGCCGACAGCCGACGGCGCAGCCGCGTCGCTGCCTGACGACGGCCCCCGGAGGGGAGTCCCCGCCGCGCAGAGCGAGACGCGGCGCGACGACTTTCTGCCGGTCCTTGCCTGCTGGGCCGGTCGCTATACCTCGCACGTCAATCTTGCGCCGGCGGCACTGCGCCTCGAAATCAGCAGCAGCCTGCGCCTCTTCGGCGGTCTGGCGGCGCTGTTGAGCCTGGTACGCGCCGACCTTGTCGCGATGGACATTCCCGCGCAGCTGGCGGTGGCGGCCACGCCGCTGGCGGCGCTGTGGCTGGCGCGGTCAGGTTTGGACGACGTTTGCGTCGACCTGCCGGCGACGCGCACGGCGCTCGCCGCGGTACCAATGGCCGCGCTGGAACTGCCGCCGCCGCTGGCGCGGCGCGTCGAAGCCTGCGGCCTGCGCCGCGTCGGCGATGTGCTGGCCCTGCCGCGCGCCGCGCTCGGCGTCCGCCTGGGCAAGCCATTCGTCATCGACCTGGCACGCGCCCTGGGCGAGGTCGCCGACCCGCAAGCCGGCTTCGTCTTTCCCGAACATTTCGAACAGGGGCTGGAACTGCCGGCGCCGGTGGAGGCGGCGCCGGTGCTGCTGTTCGCCGCGCACCGCCTGGTCGCGGCGCTGGCCGGCTGGCTGGCGGTGAAGAACGGCGCGGTGCGCGAAATCGAATGCCTGATCGAGCACGGCCATGGCGTGAGCACCGCGCTGCCGCTGGCCTTCAGCGCGCCGGTGCATGCCGTCGCCCGCATCGAGCGCGTCCTGAAGGAGCGGCTCGACGCACTGAACCTGCCGGCCCCCGCACTGGCGCTGCAGCTGAATGCGCGCGATGTCGCGCCGCGCGAGCAGTGCAGCCACGTCCTCTTCGACGGCGCCGGCCGGCGCCATGAGGCGCTGGCCGATCTCATGGACCGTCTCGTCGCGCGCCTCGGGCCGCAGGCGGTGCAGGGTCTGGCCTGCCATGCCGACCATCGCCCGGAGCTGGCGAGCCGGCCCGTTTCCGGGAAGCCGGCACCCTTGCCGGTGGCACTGCCGCCGCGCCCGTTGTGGTTGGTCGAGCCACCCGAAGCCCTGCGCGAACTCCATGGCGGCCCGCAGCGCGGCGGCGCGCTGACGTTGGCGGCCGGTCCGGAGCGCATCGAATCCGGTTGGTGGGACGGCTTTGATGCGCGCCGCGACTACTTCATCGCGCAAGACAGCGCCGGCCGCCGGCTGTGGATTTTCCGCGATCCGCGCCCGCCCGGCGGGTGGTTCCTGCACGGCTGGTTTGCCTAGGGTCTGTTCTCATTCAGGCGACGGTCGCGAAGGGGGCGAATCGGGCGCAGTGCAAGGCGCGACCGACGCGGTTGGGCCGATCCCCAACGAGGAGGAAGCAACGCCGCAATGCGCCCGATTCGTCCCCTTCCCTTCGGGTTGCGCCTCAATCCGGTGTCTGCGGCGTTGTCGGGCTTGGCAATGGAACAACCATTGCCAGCACCCTCCGCCTTGCATCTATCCGGATTGGGACGCAACGCGATCCGCCGACTGAATGAGAACAGACCCTAGAGCTTGTGAATAAATCTACTGCGCGTGCCGGATCGGGGCTTGGGAGGTGCTCGCTATCCTCACATATAACGACATATGTTCCGGTAGCTGCGCTCCGGCCGCACCCCGCTGCGGCCCGCTCGCTACGATTTCTTCACAAGCTCTGACCGCGCCAGCCAGCCTGTTTGACGCGACACCTCCATAGTGTGGATACTTGCGGCTGTGTCACACTTGGACCGCGGCGGCCGGGGCAGGCTTGCCGACCGCGCACAACCCCGCACGAAGGAAGAACGATGAACAAGCTGTCCTTGCTCGACCTGGGTTTCTTCATTGCCGAATCGCAGGCGAGTCCCAAGCACGTCGGCGCTTTGCTGATCTGCAAGCGGCCGCCCAAGGCTGCGGCCGGCTTCGTCAGGAAGCTGTACAAGGAACTGCTGACCTTCACCGACGTCGAGGCGCCGTTCAACCGCGTGATCAATTTTTCGCTGGGCGCGATGCCGGCCTGGCAGACCTGCGACACGATAGACCTGCAGCAGCACATTTTCTATCACAAGCTGGCCGCCGGGAAGAACGGCCGCGCCGAGCTGTACCGGCTGGTAGCCGATTTGCATACACCGATGCTCGATCGTTCGCGGCCCTTGTGGGAATTCCATGTCATCGACGGCATCAGCGAGGGGCGTTTTGCCGTTTACCAGAAAATGCACCACGCCTGCGCCGACGGAGTGACCATGGTGCGTTGGACCGCGGAAGGCCTCGCCGAATCCCCCGCTGATACCGGACTGCGCCCGGCGTGGACGCTCAAGCACATCCGCGGCGCCGGCCATCGTGCGCGCATGAAGCAGGAAATGCTGCAGGCGGCCTGGAAAGCGGCGGCGACGACCGGCAGGCACTTCCTGGGCATCGGGCGCCTCGCCGCCATGCTGCTGCTGGAAAGCGTGAAGCTGACCAAGAACGCCATCGCCTTGCCCTTCGTTCACAGCGCGCATACGCCGCTGACCGGACAGGTCACCGCCGGCCGCCAGTTCGCGTCGGCAGCGGTTTCGATGGAGCGCGTCGACCGGGTCCGCGCCAGCACCCGCTCGACGCTCAACCATGTCGCCCTGACCTGCCTCGACGGCGCATTGCATCGCTACCTGCAGGACCAGGGCGTGCGGCTGCGGCGGCCCATCACGATACAGATGCCGGTCAATCTGCGGCAGGAAGGCGACAAGGGCGCGGGCAACAAGATCGGCATCATCCAGGTCGACCTGTCGCCGCCGACCGACGATCCCTACATCCGCCTGCGCAACATCGGCTTTTCGCTGCGCAACGTCAGGACCATGATCGACAGCGTGGCGCCCGAAGCCATCGAGTCCTACACCATCATCACCGGCCTGATCGGGCAGATCGCCGAGATGCTGAAGCTGAGCAATCGCACGCCGCCGATGGGCAATACCCTGGTCTCCAACGTGCCCGGTCCGAAGGACTACCTCTACCTCAAGGGCGCGCGCGTGGAGGAGATGCATCCGATCAGCACCCTGCCGCCCAGCAACCTGCTCAACATCACGCTGTTCAGCTATGCCGGGCAGCTTTTCTTCGGCCTGATCGCGACCGACGAGTTGCCTAACCTGGACAAGCTGAGCGAATACGTCGGCGAGGCATTCACCGAACTGGAGCAGTCGGTGCGCGAGGCACACAGCTAGTACAGGGTCACGTTGAAACTGATGGACATCATTCCGATCGTCATCCCGGGCTTGACCCGGGATCCAGAAACGGCCGCCGACTGGATTCCGGCTTTCGCCGGAATAGCCTGCCCCGGACTTGATCCGGGGACGGGTCGATCCATCGGATTCCGCATGACTGGCTACCAGGGCTTGCAAGTTTTCCGCTCATGGTCGGGACCTTGAGGTGACCTGGCTCGCCGGCCTGCGCCGGCCCGGCGTGCCGGCGGCGCTTGCCGCGGCGCTGCTGTTCGGCGCCGGAACGCCCTTGGCAAAACTGCTGCTGAACGAGGTCGGGCCCTGGCTGCTGGCCGGCCTGCTCTACCTCGGTTCAGGCCTTGGCCTCTTTCTCTATCGCCGCCTGCGCCGCGCGCCGGACGTGGTTCTGGCGCGCCACGAAGCGCCATGGCTGGCCGGTGCGATTCTCGCCGGCGGCGTGCTCGGGCCGGTATTGCTGATGCTGGGACTCGCCGGAATGCCGGCGTCCGACGCGTCCCTGCTGCTTAACGCCGAAGGGGTGTTTACCGCTCTGCTGGCCTGGGTGGTCTTCCGCGAGAACGTGGATTCCCGAATCGCGCTGGGCATGGCCGCCATCGTCGCCGGTGCCCTGGTCCTGAGTTGGCCGGACGAAGTCCGCTACGCCGGATCGGGGCCGACGCTGCTGGTACTGGGCGCCTGCCTGGCCTGGGCCGTCGACAACAACCTGACGCGGAAGCTCTCGCTGCACGATGCGACGTGGATCGCCGCGATCAAGGGTCTGGTGGCCGGTGCGGTCAATCTGGTCATGGCCTTCGCGCTGGGGGCGAGCCTGCCGCCTGCGCCGAAGCTGGCAGCCGCGCTGACGGTCGGCTTCCTCGCCTACGGCGTCAGTCTCGCATTGTTCGTGGTAGGTTTGCGCCACCTCGGCACCGCGCGTACCGGCGCCTATTTTTCGGTGGCGCCCTTTTTCGGCGCGGCGCTTGCGCTCGTACTGGGCGAACCCGTGACGTTGCCGCTGTTGATCGCGGGGACACTGATGGCTGCCGGCATCTGGCTGCATCTTACGGAGCACCACCAGCACGCGCATGAACACACGGTCTTGAATCACGCCCACATGCATATCCACGATGCGCATCACCGGCACGATCACGACTTTGCCTGGGCCGGCGAGGAGCCCCACGCGCACCGGCATGTGCATGCGCCACTACGCCACGAGCACCCTCATTTTCCCGACAGCCATCACGGGCATCGACACTGATCATGCGGCTGAAACATCCGGCTGCCTTCAGCGCGACAGAATCCACTGCGCCAGATTCTTCAGCTCCTTCGGGTCCTTGGTGTCGATGATTTTGTGGTCTTCCTCGGTGCCATCCTCAAGCTTGACCTTCTTGCCTTCGGTCATCTGCTTGATGGCGTCTTGTTCGCCAAGCTTTTTTTCCTGGTACTTGGCGGCGATCTTCTTGTAGGACGGACCTTTCTTGGTCTTGTCGACAGCGTGGCATTTGAAGCAGTCATTCTTCTTGGCCAGGGCCTGGGCCGCGGCTTCGTCGACCGCTGCCTGTGCCGGGGCCAGACCGGCCAGAGCAAGGAACAGGGAACCGGCGAGCAAAATCGAGCGTGTGGTTTTCATTGCTTGTTTCTCCAGCGAATCGGCAACAGTGCCGTATAGCCTGAATAACGCCGGTATAGGCGTTTTGTTGACGGAACGTGGCCCCGACTTTGTATCAGGCTATTTCGCCGCATGACGGGAAACTATGACTACTGGTGTGCGGGTTTTCGGGCGATTAGCGTGACGAAGGACTTGACGGTCTGCTGCGGCGCATCGAAATCGCGGAATTCGGAATGCAGGATGTTCCAGCCGGCGAAGCGGCCGGGCAGCTCGTTGCGCGCAAACAGGCAGCAATCCTCCGTGCCGAACATGTCGAGCCAGGTCGTGCCTTCGATCAGCACGTTGATCGCGGCGATGCCGCCCGGGCGCAAGCGATCCTGCAGCATGGTCAACACGCGCAAGGCGGTCGGGCAGTCGAAGAACATCAGCAGCCCGATGGTTACGACGCAGTCGAAATCGCCGTCGATCGTGTAATCCCGCAGGTCGGCCTCGACGGGCTCGACCGGCAGGGCAGCGGCCTCGGCCCGCAGGCGCAATGCAGCGATTGCCGCCGGACTCGCATCCAGTGCCAGTACCGAACAGCCTTGCGCGGCAGCGGCCATGGCGAGGTTGCCGAGGCCGCAGCCGAAGTCGAGCACGCGCCCGTGCAGATGCGGCAGGGCGGCCAGCTCGAAGGGGTTGAGCTGGAAGTCCTGTTGCTCGACCTGCTGGCGGAACTGCCGGTCAAAGAAATCGACGCTGCTGCTGGTGTTCATGGTGCGATTTTGCACTGCCGGTCGAACAATCGCCAGCCTGCTCCGATGATCCGGAAGCGGCTGGCGATGGAGACCCGCTCAGCGCCGGAAGCGGCGCCGTGCCTGATTACGGCAGCTGGACCGCGTTGATATCTACCTTGGTCCCTTTCTTGACGCCGATTCCCAGGGTCTTTTCGAAGGAAACCTGGTGGCCGCGCGTGGTGATGTTGTCGTCATGGACGGCGAAGCCGACGTTGTAGACGCTGCCTTCCTTGAGGTTCTTGTCGTCATTGTTGGCGAGCCCCAGCGGACGGATCAGGACCACGGTCCACATGCCGTCCTTCCAGCTGGCGATGGCATTGTTGTCGGCGGCCGAGCCCTTGGCATCCTCGCGGCTGACGAGGTAGTCGGGAACCATGTCG
>CAIZKA010000458.1 GCA_903933395.1 uncultured beta proteobacterium
CACCGTGACCCAGCAAGGCAACAGCGCCACCTTCGAAGGCAGCCTCGTGCTCAAGCGTGCCGATTACGACATCGGCGGCGGCGTCTGGGCCGATTTCGGCACCGTGGCCAACGAAGTCCAGATCAAGTTCCGCCTGCTGGCGACGGCCGCCGCGCCGAAATAGGCCACGGCCGGCTTGAGCGGGCCCTACAGCGCGATCGCCGCGGCCTCGTGTGAGAGTGCCTCGATGGCGGCCTCGTCCAGGTCGAGCAGGCGCAGCCCCAGCGCGGCGAAATGGATGCGGCCGGCCTCTGCCGCGGCCTCCAGAATCGCCGTATCGCCGGCGCCGTCCCGAAAGGGGATACCGCTTCGCATAACTCTTTCGTAGGCCTCGACCAGGCGCGGAAACAGTTCGCGGCGCAAGCCGTCGAAGGTCGAGAACCAGAAGTGCAGCGAATCGCCCGCGCCCCGCTGCAGCAATCCCGGCAGCGTCACCAGGCAATCGGCGAGGTTGTCCTTCACGGCACGCGCCAGGAGTTCCGCGCGCTTGCCGCTGAAGCTGTCCAGCTTGCACGCCCACGCTTCGCCGAGCAGGCGGCCGGCGGCGAGTTCGCCCTCCTCGTGCAGCACCAGGGTTTCGATCTCGCGTTCGCTCATGCGCTCGATGGCCGCCTGCGGATCGACATCGAAGCCGTAGCCGAGCAGCGCCGACTTGAGCGCGCCGTCCTGCTGCTTGACGTTCCAGCCCTCGGCCTTTTCCCACAGCCACTGCCGCAGCGCCTCGCGGCGCACGATCAGCGTGCTGCCCTGGGACGCGGCCGGAATCGCCGACACGTCGCGCGCATATTCGCAGCCGCAGACCAGCAGGTGCGCGCCGCCGCGCCGCTCCTCGCGATC
Organism: uncultured beta proteobacterium; assembly: GCA_903933395.1. Classification (GTDB taxonomy): domain Bacteria; phylum Pseudomonadota; class Gammaproteobacteria; order Burkholderiales; family Rhodocyclaceae; genus Sulfuritalea. Next base: position 877 of record CAIZKA010000458.1, read on the forward strand.
GAGTTGGCCGAGAAAGAAATGCGGCTTGTGGAAGCGGCCGACGCCGGCGCCATACACCAGCCCGCTGCCGGCCAGCGCCGCGTTGACCAGCGCGGCGTCGAAGGCATCGAAGTCGCGGCCGGCAACCGGCACGGCGACGAAATCCGCGTCGGCGATCTCCTCCCAGCGCGCCTCGCGTTCGGAAATCCAGCGCCCCACCTCGTCGCGCGGCGGCGACGCGCCGTAAGGCAGCTGATGTTCCCAGCGATAGAACTCGCGCATGCCGAGCAGGTAGGTGCACAGGCTGACGTCGCGCGCATGACGCGCATCGGCGATGTCGCAATTAGTCTGCACGGCATTTACCAGGGCCGCCATGCCGGCGATCATTGCGGCGCACCCTGATGGCGGCGGCGCGCCTTCCAGGCCGCGACGCCCTGCACGATTTCGGAGAACGGCAAGGCGGCGGGTTCGCCGTAGCGCTCCGCGGCGAGGGACACCAGGCGCCGCACATCCGGCGCCGACGCATCCGGATCGAGCAGCGCCTTGAGCCCGTCGAGGCCGCCGCACTGGATTTTCATCACCATGGCGTGCGGCAGGATGCGCCCGGTTGCGGCAAGGCCGAGCGCAAAAGCCGACTTCTCGCGCAGCAATTCCGACATCTGCGCGCAGGCCGCGTGCGCCCCAGCCTCTGTGCAGGCGATGCTCTCCCGTTCGGCAATCTGGTGGCTCACCGCCAGATCGCACAAGGCATGCTTTGCAAGCAGGGCACGCTCGAAGACGCAGGGCAGGCGGTTGATTTCGCCCCGGACATTGCGGAAGGCGATCTCGTCCACGGGGCTAGTACAGCAACATACTAATTTCGAAGCGTCATACCGGCGAAGGCCGGTATCCAGCGAGCCATGTGATGCGCTCCGTAGCCCTGGATTCCGGCTTTCGCCGGAATGACGGCCCGTTGATTGTTGTTTCACGATCATAGGGTCGCATTTCTAGTAATCCTCTCCCGTCATCGGCTCTTCACCGCGCGGCTCGTTGAGGAGTTCATCGGCCTGCAGTTCGTTATCGGCAAAAATGGTCTTGATCAGTTCGCCGGCGGCGAGTCCGGTCTCGCGGCGCAGGCGCTTGGCCTCGTTCGAGGCCTCCTTGAACACCTCGAACTGGCTGATTTTCGCGAGCTGGCGGATCGGACCCACGGGGGTGACACGATAGATGTAGTAAGGCATCGATTTATTCCACGTAACGTTTGGTGGCGCGGCGGGTGCCGGGCCGGGATTTCTGGATGACGACGCCCTTGACCGCGTCGAGGCCGGGAATATCCGCCGCGGGATACTCCGGGTTCAGCGCCTGCAGGCGCCAGCCATCGCCATGGCGGACCAACTGGCGGAAGATCCACTCATCGTCGAGTTTCGCCAGGACGAAGGAGCCGTCGGTCGCCAGCCCTTCCGGCTCGATCAGGATCACTTCGCCTTCGAGGAATTCCGGCGCCATGCTGTCGCCCAACACCATCAGGGCGAAGGGCTCGGCGGACGAGCAGGCCTCGAGTTCGGCGTCGGGGCCCTGCTCCCGGATGGGGATGATGCGGCGTGCTCCGGTCATGGCAATCCGGTCATGGCGTCACCATGCCTCGACATGCAGGCGGGCCGGCGGCATGCCGGCGGCCAGCAGTGCCGTGGCAATCGCATCGATGCTTGGCGCGGCGCCGGCCAGATAAACATCGCTTTGCGCCAATGCGGTGTTCGCCGCAAGCACGGCCGGCAGTTCATCGACGCCCAGCGCCCGGTAGCTGAACTCGTCCAGCGCCTCGGCCCAGGCGCGGCACTGGTTGGGCAGGTACTGGCCGCCGGGCTGTGCACTGGCCCAGTAGAGCGTGATCGATTCGGCGGCGTCCACCGCGATGGCGTGTTCGATCAGGCTGTTGATCGGGGCGAAGCCATCCTCGACGGCGATGAACACCAGCGGCCGCGGCGACGTATTTTCCAGCACAAAGCTGCCCCATGGCCCCCACACCGAAACGTCGTCGGCGATCCGGATGCGGCCGTCGAACAGGCAGGCCGAAAAGTCGGCGCTGGCGGCACGGCGATCATGGCGGCTGACGTGGAATATCAGGTTGCGGTCGTCGCAGGGGCAACTCGCCACGGAGAATTCGCCATGCACGTCGCTGCCGTCGCCGACGCCGGCGCGGATGCCGAGGGTGACCCGCTGCCCGGCGAGGAAGCGCAGGCGGTTGCTGCGCGGCGTCTGCAGGTGCAGGCGCATCACGTCGGCACTCAGCGTGTCGATGCGGCGCAGCTTGGCGACGATGCGCTGTTCGGGGATGTCTTCCGGCGCGCCGGCTTCCAGCACCTCCAGCACGAGGTCGGAGCTCAGTGCCGTGCAAGCGCACATCAGCACGTGGTCCTGCGCCTTTTCGGCTTCGGAAAAGCGGTAGTCGGAAGGCGCCACGCTGCGCGTCTCGCCGGCCACCACGCGCGCCTTGCACAGGCCGCAGACACCGTTGCCGCAACCGTAGTTGGGCGACAGGCCGGCACGCAATGCCGCCTTCAGCAGGGTCTCGGAACCCTCGACGAAGAACTCGCGACCCGATGGCTTGACCGTGACGTGCGCCGACATGACGCGCAGCATAGCATCGAGCGCCACCACGTCCTCGCCCGGCGCCGGCGCCGACAGCGCGCGCGCCAGGCCTTCGTCGAGGAGTTGTGCGAGGTCCGCCGCCACGGGCGGCGGCGCTGCATCCAGACGCGCGCGCAGGGCTTCGAGCAGCGTGTGGTAGCGGGTCAGGGTGCGCTGCAGTTCGGCCAGTTCCTGACCCTGGGCGAACAGGCGCTGGGCCAGCGCCTCCTGGGTCGGCAGCACGCGCTCGCGCAGGCGCCGGGCGAAGGCGTCCTCGCGGATGGCGCGGGTCTTTTCGAAACTGCCCGACTCGTCCAGATCGAGCTGCGGCCAGGCGCGCTGCACGTCATCGACGGTCACCATGCCGTCGAAGGACGGCAGTTCGCCGTCGCGGATGCGCTTTTGCAGCGCGACGCGGGAAATGCCGAGCAGATGCGCGGCGCGGGAGAGGGTCAGCCATTGCGACATGACGCCAAGCATAGCGAAGCCGCCGCCAAAGCAATTCCAAAATTTTTATGTCCCCGACAGCAGGAGGGGACGGTATCCCTTTTCGGGGTATGTCTCCAACCG
>CAIZKA010000459.1 GCA_903933395.1 uncultured beta proteobacterium
AGGGTACGTTCCGATATGTTACTCACCCGTTCGCCGCTCGCCGCCAGGGTTGCCCCCGCGCTGCCGCTCGACTTGCATGTGTAAAGCATTCCGCCAGCGTTCAATCTGAGCCAGGATCAAACTCTTCAGTTCAATCTGTCTGTTTTACTACTCACTCAAACGAATCTCAGAGGTCAAATTTGCATTTAACCTTACTGTTATTTCGTGCAAGTGCTTGCTTCTCATACTTATTAGCATCCAGCAGCAGCAGATTCATCACTTCATGCTTTCGCACTCCGCTCAGAACTCGGCCCGCGTTTTTCAACCCGGACCAGCAATCGGCTCTTCGATTTCGAGACGACTACCCGCTGCCACCTCCAGCACAGCAAGCACCTACACCTATCGGTTGTTTGGTTTTTAAAGATCTTCCGCCTTGTTGGGCGGCTCCGCAATCAGCAGAGAGAGGAGATTATAGGGAGCGTTTTTAAGTGTGTAAACCCCCTTCGCGAACTTTTTTTCGATACGCACAAAAAATCGCTACGCGGCAGGGGCTTAGGGGATGTGAATGGATGGCGCCCTGCGGATTATCCGGAAACCGGAGTCTTCTTTCCGCGGCCATCGTAGAATCCTTTGCCATGATTCCGTACCCCCTGATCCGGCCGCTGCTCTTTGCGCTCGACGCCGAAGTTGCTCATGAATTGACGCTGAGTCTCGTTGCACTGGGCGCTTCACTGGGCGTTGCGCCCCGGGCGCCCGCCGATGGCAAGCCGGTCGACATCATGGGACTCCAATTCCCCAATCGCGTCGGGCTGGCTGCAGGTCTCGACAAAAACGGCACCGCCGTCGACGGGCTCAGTCGTCTCGGCTTCGGCTTTCTCGAAGTGGGCACCGTCACGCCGCGGCCGCAACCGGGCAATCCCAAGCCCCGTCTGTTCCGGCTGCCGGAACACCAGGCCATCATCAATCGCATGGGCTTCAACAATGCGGGAGTTGACGCATTGCTGGATAGGCTGGCGTCTGTCCGCTATCGCGGCATTCTGGGCATCAACATCGGCAAGAACTTCGATACGCCCATCGATCAGGCCGTCGATGACTACCTGATCTGCCTGGACAAGGCCTACCGGCACGCGAGCTATGTCACCGTCAATATTTCGTCGCCCAACACCAAGAACCTGCGCCAGTTGCAAGGGGTTTCCGAACTCGACGCCCTGCTGTCCGCATTGAAGTCCCGGCAAACCTCGCTCGCCGACAAGCACGGCAGGTATGTGCCGCTGGCCCTCAAGATCGCACCTGATCTCGAAGCCAGCCAGATCATCGACATCGCCGACGCCCTCCGGCGGCACCGGATCGACGCCGTGATCGCGACCAATACGACCCTGGGCCGTGATGGCGTCGAGTCGTCTCCCCTGGCCGCCGAGGCGGGGGGGCTTTCCGGCAGCCCGCTGTTCGAGAAATCCACTGCAGTGATTCGCCGCCTTGCCCAGGCTCTGGCCGGCGAATTGCCCATCATCGCCGCCGGTGGCATCACCAGCGGAGCGCGAGCGCGCGCCAAGATCGATGCCGGTGCGGCCCTGGTGCAGGTCTACAGCGGATTGATCTATCGTGGCCCGGAACTCGTCGGTGAATGCATTGCAGCGACCAACGGCTGAGCGTGGCAAACTCGATCTCCGCACTTGCGCTAATACCCTTAAAAGCGAGATAATTTGATCTCCACCAATTATTGCGGATCGACCCGGGCACTCCGCGCACCATGAGCAGCTATCTTTTCATCATTCTCGGCGCCGTCCTCGTCAACAACGTCGTCTTCGTGCGCATCCTCGGCCTGTGCCCTTTCATGGGCGTGTCGAAGAAGCTCGAAACCGCCACCGGCATGGGAGCGGCGACCACCTTCGTCCTGACCATGGCCTGCGGCGCGAGTTTCATCATCGACCGCTGGCTGCTGATACCCAATCAACTGGAATACCTGCGCACCCTGTCCTTCATCGTCACCATCGCCGCCATCGTGCAACTGACCGAACTGGTGATCCAGAAGACCAGTCCGCTGCTGCATCAGGTCCTGGGCATCTACCTGCCGCTGATCACCACCAATTGCGCCGTGCTCGGCATCCCGCTGCTCAACGTCAGCCTGCGCCACAACTTTCTCGAGTCGCTGCTGTTCGGCTTCGGCAGCGCGATGGGCTTTACGCTGGCCCTGGTGCTTTTTGGCGGCATCCGCGAACGGCTTGAGGCCGCTGACGTTCCGGTTCACTTCCGCGGCACGGCCATCGCCATGATCACCGCAGGCCTGATGAGTCTCGCCTTCATGGGCTTCGCCGGCCTGGACAAGTACAAGTGATGGCCCCCACCGCTCTGCGTACCTGGAATTCCGCTTCGCGGGCAGGCAACGCTCGCAGAATCGGCTCGCTGCCCCCCACAGGGGGGCGCATGCTTCCTTGGGGCGGCCCGGCGGAAGCATAACCATGCTCGAAGCACTTCTGGTCATGGCGCTGGGCGCCGTCGTGCTCGGCGCCGCGCTCGGCTACGCGGCGGTGCGATTCCGCGTCGAAGGCGACCCCCTGGTCGAAAAGATCGATGCGATATTGCCGCAGACGCAGTGCGGGCAGTGCGGCTTCCCCGGCTGCAAGCCCTATGCCACGGCAATAGCCAAGGGTGAGGCCGAAATCAACCAGTGCCCGCCGGGCGGCGAAGAAGGCATACACAAGCTTGCCGACCTGCTCGGCCGCGAGTTCAAGCCGCTGTCGGCGGAACACGGCATCGAAAAACCGAAGTCGGTAGCCGTCATCGATGAACAGGCCTGCATCGGCTGCACGCTGTGCATCCAGGCCTGCCCGGTCGATGCCATCGTCGGCGCCGCCAAGCAGATGCATACGATAGTTGCGAAGCAATGCACCGGCTGCGAACTGTGCCTGCCGCCCTGTCCGGTAGATTGCATATCCATGCAGCCGATCGGCGAGAGCGTGGAATCATGGAAGTGGAAATACCCCGTGTTCAAGATCAATCCGACGCAACGGGAAGCGGCATGACCGCGCTGCAACGCCTGTTCAAGTTCAATGGCGGCGTCAAGCCTGCCTATAACAAGGAAGCCTCGACCGGGCTGCCCATCGCCGTGGCGCCAACGCCGACTCTGCTGGTGATCCCGCTGCACCAGAGCATAGGCGGCCCGCCGCGGCCGCTGGTGAAGGCCGGCGAGCGCGTGCTCAAGGGCCAGCGCATCGGCGATGCCGACGGTAATGTCTCGTCGGCGGTGCATGCCTCGACCTCAGGCACCGTGGTCGCCGTCGAGATGAGGCTGATGCCGCATACCTCGGGCCTGTCGGCGATGTGCGTGGTGATCGAACCGGACGGCCGCAACGAATGGATTCCGCGCCAGCCTTTCGACTTTCGCAGCGCATCGCCGGCGGCGAGCCGCGACTTCCTGCGCGATGCCGGTGTCGTCGGCCTCGGTGGCGCAGTGTTTCCCAGCCACCTCAAGCTCAATGCCGGAAAGCAGGGCAAGCTCGATGTGCTGGTTCTGAACGGCGCCGAATGCGAGCCCTTCATCACCTGCGACGACGTGCTGATGCGCGAGCGTCCCGAAGAAATCATCAAGGGCGCCGTGATCATGCGCGAGATGCTGTCCGCAGGCGAAGTGCTGATCGGCATCGAGGACAACAAGCCGGCAGCCATCGCCGCCATGGAGATTGCCGCACGGGCGGCGAACAGGGTCGCGGGAGCGAACGTATACAAGGTGGGTTCGGTCCCGACGCGCTATCCGGCCGGCGGCGCCAAGCAGTTGATCCGGGTCCTGACCGGCATCGAAGTGCCGCATGGCGAGAGATCCACCGACTACGGCGTGCAATGCTTCAACGTCGGTACGGCCTACGCCATCCATGAGGCCATCGAACTCGGCCAGCCGCTGATATCGCGCATCGTCACGGTGGCCGGCAATGTCGGCCAGGCGCGCAACTACGAAGTCCTGTTCGGGACACCGATGAAGGACCTCGTGGCGCTCTGCGCACCGCTGCCCGACAGCGACCGCCTGATCATGGGCGGCCCGATGATGGGCTTCCGCATGCCGGGCGACGACGTGCCGGTAGTCAAGGCCACCAACTGCGTCCTGGTCGGCTCGACCGCGCTGTTCCCGCCGCCGCCGCCCGAAATGCCCTGCATCCGCTGCGGCGAATGCGCCAAGGCCTGCCCGGCCGACTTGCAGCCCTTCGAGATGTACTGGTTCTCACGGGCGAAGATCTTCGGCAAGGCGCAGGAATACAATCTTTTCGACTGCATCGAATGCGGCTGCTGCGCTTACGTCTGCCCGTCGCGCATACCGCTGGTCGACTACTACCGCTTTGCCAAGAGCGAAATCTGGGCGCGCGAAGTCGAGAAGGAAGCCGCCGACGTGGCGCGCGACCGTTACGAGTTCCGCCTGCTGCGCGAAGAACGCGAGAAACAGGAAAAAGCCGCCAAGCTCGCCGCCAAAACCGCCGCCGGACGCGAGAAAGCGGCCGCCGCCCTGGCCGAAGCCGCAAAGCCCGCCGCGACACCGGAGGAAGATGCCAAGAAGGCATTGATCGCCGCCGCCCTTGAGCGTGCGCGGACGGAAAAGGCACGGGTGCATCCCGAAAACACCGCCGACCTGACACCGGAGCAGCAAGCCGAAGTCACCGCCATCGAGGCGCGCCGCGCCGAAATCCGCGAAATGGCGAAGCCGCACCTGCGGCCGGACGACTGAACCGGATAAAGCTCCCACGTGAACAATTCTCCCTACTTTCTCCAGCCGGCCAGTGTTCAGTCCGTGATGCTGCGGGTGTTGCTTGCGCTGCTGCCTGGCATCGCGGTCTATGCATGGTTCTTCGGCGGCGCCGTCCTGGTGCAGATCGTCCTTGCCTCGATTACGGCCCTCGCCGCGGAAGCCGCGATGCTCAAGGCGCGCGGCAAGCCGCTGATGATGTTCCTCGGCGACGGCTCGGCGCTGGTCACGGCATGGCTGATCGCCCTGACCTTCCCGCCCATCGCTCCATGGTGGCTGACGGTGATCGGCGTGCTGGCCGCCATCGTGATCGCCAAGCATCTGTATGGCGGACTGGGCCAGAACCCGTTCAATCCGGCCATGGTCGCCTTCGCCCTCATGATCGTCGCCTACCCGTCGCTGATGTCGCAGTGGTCTGCAGCCGGCTTTACCGATTTTGCGCCGCAATGGAACGCCATCTTCGGCACGCGCCAGCTTGATGCGCTCACCATGGCCACGCCGCTCGACGCCCTGCGCACGGCCCTGCACACGCCAGAGGCGCGGGCCACCGTGGCCGGCGTGCTGGGCAATGACGCCAGCTTCGGCAACATCGGCGGCAAGGGCTGGGAATGGGTCGCGGCGGGATACTTCATCGGTGGCCTCTATCTGCTGCAGCAGCGCATCATCACCTGGCACATGCCGGCAGCCTTCCTCGCCACCCTGTTCGTTATCACCGGCGGATTCGCGCTCTACGACCCGGGCCGCTTCGCCGGTCCAGGCTTCCACCTGTTCACCGGTGGCGCCATGCTGGGCGCCTTCTTCATCGTCACCGACCCGGTCTCCGGTTGCACCACGCCGCGCGGCAAGCTGATCTTCGCCGCCGGCATCGCGCTGCTGACCTGGATCATCCGCACCTTCGGCGCCTATCCCGACGGCATCGCCTTCGCCGTGCTGCTGATGAACATCGCCGCGCCGCTGATCGACATGTACACCCAGCCCCCGGTCTTCGGCCACAAGGGGAAGAAGGGAGGCTCCGCATGAACGAGCCGATCGAAGTCGGCCGCCGCGAATCGAGCGTGCTGCGGATATCGCTGCGCACGGCCGCCATCATGCTGGCCTTCACGCTCGTGTTCACCGCCATGATGGCCGGCACCTACAAGGCCACGGAACCGCTGGTCGCCGCCAGCGCGCTGGCCGAAAAACTGCGCCTCATCGGCGAGGTGCTGCCGCCCGCGCAATACGACAACGACCTGATGGCCGACGCCGTCATCCTGCCGCCGCAAGCGGCGCTCGGACTCGACGACGAAACCCGTCTCTGGCGCGCGCGCCGGAACGGCGGCCCGGCGGCGCTGGTATTCGAAGCGGCGGCCCGCGACGGCTATTCCGGCCGCATCAGCCTGATACTCGCCGTGGGCGCGGACGGCAGACTGCTGGCCGTGCGCGTCACCGGCCACAAGGAAACGCCGGGGCTGGGCGACTACATCGACCCGAAGAAGGATCGCAATAAGACCCGGCCGTGGATCACCCAGTTCAACAATCTCGGCTTCGACGGCGTGCCGCGCGACAAGTGGCGCGTGAAGAAGGACGGCGGCCGTTTCGACCAGATGAGCGGCGCGACGATTTCCGCCCGCGCCGTCACCAATGCCAGCGGTCGCGCGCTGGCCTGGGCCGTGGAAAACCGCGACAAGCTTTTCACCCTGCCGCCCGACAGCCGCTTCGAAGGAAAGGAAACACCATGAGCATGTACAAGGACATTGCCTGGAACGGTCTGTGGAAGCAGAACAGCATCCTTGCCCAGTTGCTGGGCTTGTGCCCCCTCTTGGCCGTGAGCACCAACCTGGTCAATGCGGTCAGCCTGGGGCTGGCCACCATCCTGGTCATGATGCTGGCCAACTTCGCGATTTCCGCGCTGCGCGCGCTGATCCCCTACGAGATCAGGATTCCGGTGTTCATCCTGATCATCGCGGCGCTGGTCACCGTGGTCGATCTGGCCTTCAACGCCTTCCTGCACGACATGTACTTGGTGCTAGGCATCTTCATTCCGCTGATTGTCACCAACTGTATCGTGCTGGCCCGCGTCGAAGCCTTCGCCGCCAAGAACGGTCTCCGCGCCTCGACTCTTGACGGCCTGATGATGGGCGTCGGCTTCGTCTGGGTCATTGCCTTGCTGGGCGCGGTGCGCGAACTGATCGGCCAGGGCACGCTGTTTTCCGGTATCGAGATGATCTTCCCGACGCTTTCCGGGATCCAGGTCCTGCCCGAGAGCTATCCCGGATTTCTGGTCGCCATCCTGCCGCCCGGCGCCTTCTTCGTCCTCGGCCTGCTGGTCGCCGGACGCAACTGGCTGGATGCGCGCTCCAACCAGCGCGTGCGCGAACATCGCCTGCACGATCAGCACCCGCCCGCAACTACCGTCACCGCATGAGTCCTAAGAAGGTTCGCGAGTTCTTCTCCCGCCTCGTGGCGGCGAACCCGGAACCCAAAGGCGAACTCGAATACGCCACACCGTTTCAACTCCTGGTCGCTGTCGTGTTGTCGGCCCAGGCCACCGACAAGGGCGTCAACCGCGCCACGCGCGCCCTGTTCCGCGACCACCCGACGCCGCAAGCCATGGCCGCGCTGGGCGAGGACGGCCTGATCGACTACATCCAGACCATCGGCCTCTACCGCACCAAGGCGAAGAACGTCGCGGCCCTTTCGCGCCTGCTGCTCGAACGCCACGGCGGCGAAGTGCCGCACGATCGCGCCGCGCTCGAAGCCCTGCCCGGCGTCGGGCGCAAAACCGCCAACGTGGTGCTCAACATCGCCTTCCATGAACCGACCATCGCCGTAGACACCCACATCTTCCGCGTCGGCAACCGCACCGGCCTGGCGCCGGGCAAGACGGTCGATGCGGTGGAACAGAAACTGCTGAAAGCGGTGCCGGCCGAATTCCGCCTGCACGCCCACCACTGGCTGATCCTGCTCGGCCGCTACACCTGCAAGGCGCGCAGTCCGGATTGCGTGCATTGCGGCGTCTTCGACCTCTGCGGGTTCAAGGAGAAGAATGTTTAATCCCAGCCGCGACCAGGCCCGCCAGTTCCTCATCGATGCCTGGGCCAAGCATCGCAACAAGCTGCCCGGCACGCCGATGGACATCCTCGCTGCCGACCTCGTCGCCCTGCATCCCGAGTACCACGCCCTGCTCGAAGCCGAGGATGCGCTGACCCGCGAATGGACACCGGAACAGGGGGAAACCAATCCCTTTCTGCATCTGTCGCTGCACCTGGCGATCGAGGAACAGCTTTCGATCGACCAGCCGCCGGGCATCCGCGCCGCCTTCAACCTGCTGCAAAGCCGCCGTGCCGACCGCCACGAGGCGCTGCACGACGTGCTCGAATGCCTCGGCGAAATGCTCTGGCGCGCCCAGCGCAGCAAGCTGCCCCCGGACGGCGAGGCCTATATCGACTGCGTGCGGCGCAAAGCCGGCTGACCGTCCGCAAAGAGTCGGCGCTGACGGCACGGCGGACAAAGCGACAAGCGGCCCGCACTGAGCTATTCTTCTGCTTCACCCCTGAAAGAGAACGCCATGCGCTTTGAAGGAA